>NZ_QWLE01000002.1:0-217836 GCF_009917365.1 Neglectibacter sp. X4
CTTTTCCTCTCCTGTCTTTTTTTGATGCTTCCATTCTATCACAATTCCTCTACCTTGTGTAGACACTATCTAATGCAATCGACCCCGCATTTCAGGGAAAAACCGTTGTCAAAATGAAAGACAAAGATGTTCCGAATATACGTGCCGCAATGTTCGCAACGAATACCCTGATTCTTTGGGAGTGTATAGCAATCAATCCACATTTTATAAAACCTCCATTGATAATTGATAGAGGGGGGCGGCTTCCGCCGCCCCCGGTGAAGTATCAGCAGACGAACACGCCCAGAGGGGAACCGCCCGCAGACCGCCAGCCCCGGCGGTGTATATCTGACAGGCGGATCCGTTCGGGCTTGCCGGGGCGTTCGTCCCAGCGAATCAAGGCGAAAACGCCGCCGCGGGTGAAGCGTCCGGCGGGTTCGTCGCAGAATCCGACGACCGTTCCGCCCTGAACGGGATAGCAAGCCCCGCACACGCATTCGACGCGCTGACCCAGCATGACAATAACTGTGCCGTCGTCGGCGGGCTGGGAGATCGTCACGATTTTAGAGGGGGCCGCGTCCCCTGCAACGGGCGCGGGGGCGGCGGGTTTCTCCACGACGGCGGGTGCTTCCTCTGCTTGAATTTCACGGGAAGCCCGAAAAACAGGGGCCATACTGTACCGATCAGGCTGGATATATTCGCCGGAATCGTCAACCCGAATCTTGGAACGCCGGGATTCACCCATATATTCATAAGAAACCGTTTTAGCGGTGCGCTTGGTGATTTTGATGGTGAAAACGCAATCGTGGTTGCAAATACTACGGGAAAAGTATTCCTTGCCGATTTCAAACTTGTTCATGTGATTACCTCCATATATTAAACGAAATGTTGACGTTACCTTTTACCGTGTCGGCCCCCTTTTCGTGTCGGCCCGTAAGGTTAGCCCCCGCCGTATTCTTAAACGCCCCGGCGGGTGGGCGGCTTGTGTTTCCCTCTTTCTGTCTATTATTATACTCGCGTGAGTATGAAAAGCCAACACGCAAAATTGCACAAAGATACTCGCGTGAGATTGTGCAATATTCATACTTGCGTGAGTATTTGAAAAGTGCTATAATCTCAAAGGAAGCAGAAAGGAGGGGCAAGCATGGAAAAAAAGAAATACGCAAGCAACACCCGCGCAAAAAACAAATGGAACGCGGCGAACTATGATCGTCTTTACCCTTATGTGAAAAAAGGGAAAAAAGCGACGTATCTTGCCGCGGCACAAGCGGCGGGAAAGTCGTTGAATGAATGGATAGAAACGACGCTTGACGCGGCGGCACAACAGGCGAACGAGGAATAATAGAGAATAGCGAAAACGAAACCCGCCCTTGCTTATGGCTTGGGCGGGTTTTCCTGCATGGAGGGCCTATGAATTACAAAGGGAATCAGCATTTGAAGTGGGAAGATCGGCTTTCCCTTGAACGTATGCTAAAGATAAAAACGCCGAAACCGAAAATTGCGGAAGCTTTGGGCGTTTGCCTGAAAACCGTATACAATGAAATTGCGCGGGGAATGTGCGAACAGCTTACAAGCGAACTGGAACCCGTGTCGCGCTATTGCGCGGACGTTACGGAACGGAAGTATCAGGAACATTTGCGGGCAAAGGGGCTGGACATAAAGCTGGGAAAAGATTTTGCTTTTGCGGAGTACATAGAAGAACAGATCATTGAAAAAAACGGTCCCCCGGCGCGGCTTTGGCACAAATTGCGATTGACGGAATGAAGTTTGACACCCATATTTGCGAAACGACCCTTTATAACTGGATTTATCGGGGCGATATTTTCTTGAATGTAACAGCGGAACACCTTTTGTATAAGGGGGACCACAGGAAGCCAGAGGACAGGGACAGACAGAAACGGGCGCGGCCCGCAAAGGGGGACACCATAGAGGAACGCCCGCAGGAAGTAGCGGACCGCGAAACTTTCGGAAATTGGGAAATGGATAGCATTATAGGTTGTAAGGGGAGCAAGGCCGCGCTGGTAGTGCTGACAGAGCGGCTGACCCGTTACCCCGTGATTTTTCGCGTTCCCGATCACACAATGGAAAGTGTCGTGAGGGGGCTTGACCGTATAGAGCGGAGGATGGGCGCAGGGTTCCGACAAGTGTTCAGGTCAATAACCGTTGACAATGGAAGCGAATTTCAAGATTGCGCCGGAATGGAGAGGTCAAAGCGGGCGCGGAAGCCCCGCACAAAGATTTATTATTGCCACCCGTATTCTGCATACGAAAGGGGGAGCAATGAGAATATGAACCGTATTATTCGGCGTTTCTTTCCAAAGGGGACAAGCTTTGACGAAGTGACCGCGGCGGAGGTTGCAGAAGTGGAAGAGTGGCTGGCGAACTACCCGCGGCGGATATTGGGCTGGGCAACGCCGCAAATGCTTTTCGAGCAGTACATAACATAGCCGACGGGAAATTGAACAGACAAAGAGAGAGGCCGGAAGCGTGAAAAACGCCCGGTTTGATTTCCTGTTGCCTTTTTGCACAAAAACGGGGGTTCCGAGTGCGTCGGACCCCCCGTTTTTTATAAGTTGGGAAAATTTATTGAACTTTTTTGTAATTTACTCTTGACATTTGGCTAGGAATCTCCAGGGGAGAGAGGAAGGCCCTTCTTCTATGGGGCTTCCCCTTTGGGCATACAAAAAGCCCCCTGTGCGGACGGGCATCTGCACAGGAGGGCTTCGTTCATAGCCCGTTTTTACGCAGGCCGCTCTTGCTTATTTCGGAACGCTTTCTGCTGCGCCCGCAGGTTTTATTTGTTCTCCTGGTCGCCCACGTCCATAGGATACTGGCGCATATAGGAGAGCAGCTCGTCCACTGTAGTGAAGGCAAGGCCCGTAACCGTATCGGCGGCGCCATAATAGATGGTGATGCGCCCGGTTTCCGGATCCGTCAGGGTGGCGCAGGGGAAGGTGACGTTGGGCACGTCCCCGGTCAGCTCGTAGTCCACCTCAGGCCCGAACACATAGAAGCTGCCCCGTTCCTTCACAATCCAGGGGCGGTCAATGTCCAGGAGGGCCACGCCAAAGCGGTACACAAAACCATTGCAGGAATTGAGCACGCCATGGTAAATCATCAGCCAGCCCTCGTCCGTCTCAATGGGGGTAGGCCCGGGGCCGACCTTTTTGGACTGCCAGCCGTTTGCTGTGCCAAAGAGGAAGCGGTGCTTGCCCCAATAGCACAGGTCAGGGGATTCGCTGTAGAAAATGTCCCCGAAAGGCGTGTGGCCTGTGTCGCTGGGACGGCTGACCATGGCGAAATTCCCGCCGATTTTCCGGGGGAACAGTACGCCGTTGCGGTTATAGGGCAGGAATGCGTTCTCAAGCTGGTAGAAGGTTTTGAAGTCGTAGGTGTAGCCCACGCCGATGGTGGGGCCATGATAGCCGTTGCACCAGGTGATATAATACCTGTCCTCAATGAAGCACACCCGGGGATCATACCGGTACTCCTTGCGGATAACGTCCTTCTCCCCTTCAAAGACAATGGGCTCATGGTTGATGTCCCAGTGTACGCCGTCCTTGGAGAACCCGGCGAAGATGTCCATCTCCACGCCCCGGTTGTCGCACCGGAACACGCCTGCGTAAGCATCGCCAAAGACCACCACGGCGGAATTGAAGATGCTGTTGGAGGTGGGGATGGCGTCCCGTTTGATGATGGGGTTTGCGTCATACCGCCACACAGGCTTTTCGTACCCTGCGGGCTTGTCCTGCCAGGGCATGTTGGGCAGGGCGGGCCTGCCGATAATTTTTGCCATACTGCATACGCTCCTTTTCAATACATTCCCAGCAGGCCCCTTTTCCCGGAAGCCCGCCGTCACTATGTATTATATCCCTCCCGGGCCTAAAAAGCAAGACGGGGAGGGAAAAAGAGAGTGTCCAAACACGCATTTTGTGCTGTCGGCGCATGACCATGGGACTCCTCTCTCCTGGTCTCGTCTGCCGACTCGGTCGGGTCAGAACGGTCCCCACTGGGAACCTTCCCCGGCTCGGTCAGCTCATGGCAATCGCCACTGGCGATTTTCGCCCCACACCCTGCAAACCCTTTTGAAAAGAAGGGTAAACATTCCCTGCGGGAATGTTTGAGCCTAAAACCACTTATCCAAATTGATGAATTTCTTTCTATAAACTCCTCACTTTGGACACTCCCCATCCCCCCCCGGCTTGCATGTCCGGGCAAATTATGGTATAGTATTCTGCATAAAAGAGGTGGTGCGCGCAATGGCTAAAGATAAACGGGCAGTTCCTTTTGTAAAATGGGCAGGCGGCAAGCGCCAGCTAATGGAGTCCATCACGCCGCTGCTTCCCAAGCGGATTTCCTCTTACTGCGAGCCTTTTTTAGGCGGCGGGGCGGTCTTTTTTTCCATCCAGCCCAAAAAGGCGGTTGTAAATGATTTAAACCAGGATTTAATGCTGGTGTATGAAACCATCCGGGACGATGTGGACGCTTTAATTTCGTCCCTGCAAACCCATGAAAATACAGCGGACTACTATTACATGATGCGGGACATGGACAGGGACAAGAAGGCATACAGCGCCCTGTCCCGGGTGGAGAAGGCCTCCCGCCTGCTTTATTTAAACAAAACCTGCTTCAACGGCCTGTTCCGGGTAAACTCCTCCGGGGAGTTCAACACCCCCTTTGGGCACTATAAAAACCCCAATATTGTAAACGAGCCTGTCCTGCGGGCCGTAAGCCAGTATTTTTCCGCCAGCAGCATCACCTTTTGCAGCGAAGACTTTTCCCAAACCCTGGAGCGGGTAGGGAAAGGCGCCTTTGTTTACCTGGATCCCCCTTACGATCCCCTTTCCGGCACAGCCAATTTCACCGGGTATAACCAGGGCGGCTTTGGCAGGGCGGAGCAGATCCGGCTGAAGGAGGCCTGCGACGGGCTGACAAAGCGCGGCGTCAAGTTCATGCTTTCCAATTCCGCCACAGATTTCATCCGGGAGCTGTACCAGGCATATGACGTCACCGTTGTCAAGGCCAAGCGCGCCATCAACGCCAACGCCCGCAAGCGCGGCGCCGTAGAAGAGGTGCTGATCCGCAACTATAGCCGGACCCTCCGGGCATTTTCCGGGGCCTCGGCCGTGTAACAGGCGAAAAGAGCAGAACATCAAAAAAACAAAGGAGGACAAGAGCATGGCGCCAAAGCGGGAAATCAGCATAAAAGACGTAAAGGTGGACGACAGCTTCTGGAACGGGCGGATAGGCAACGCCGTGGAAAAGGCGGTGCCCTACCAGTGGCGGGTGCTCAACGACCAGGAGCCTGGGGCAGTGCCCAGCCACGCGGTAATGAATTTCAAAATCTGCGCGGGGCTGGCGGAAGGGGAATTCGGGGGCTTCCGGTTCCAGGACAGCGACCTTGCCAAGTGGATAGAGGCGGCGGCCTACAGCCTGCTGTATAAAGACAGCCCGGAAATCCGGGCCGCCTTGGAGGAGGTTGTAAGCGTCATTGAAAAGGCCCAGCAGCCGGACGGGTATCTGGACACCTATTTCATCCTAGAAAAGCCGGAGGAGCGCTGGCGGGACATTGCCCATGGCCACGAGCTGTACTGCGCGGGCCACATGCTGGAAGCCGCTGTGGCCCTGTTCCAGGTGACGGGCAGCAGGCTTTTAACGGTGATGGAAAAAACGGTGAACCTTATCCGCCAGGTGTTCGGGGAAGGGGAGGGGCAGATTTCCTCCTACCCCGGCCACGAGGAAATCGAGCTGGCCCTGATGAAGGCATACCGGGCCACAGGCCAGGAGGCGTATAAGGAATTGGCCCTGTATTTTATTGAAAACCGGGGCGCAAAGCCCGGCTTCTTAGAGGAGCCAGGCTTCCAAAACGCCAGCAAAAACAGGTGGTTCCAGGCGTCCTACCACCAGGCCCACGCCAGGATCCGGGAGCAGGAAACCGCCGAGGGCCACGCGGTGCGGGCCATGTATTTCTTCACAGGGGCGGCGGACGCGGCCCTGGAAACAGGGGATCCCACCCTGAAGGCCGCCCTGGAAAAGCTGTGGGAAAACGTGACAAGGCGGCGGATGTACGTCACCGGCGGCGTAGGCTCCCAGGGGGAGGGGGAGTGCTTCACCATCGACTACGACCTGCCCAACGACACCTGCTATACGGAAACCTGCGCCGCCATCGGCCTTGCCATGTGGGCGCTGCGGATGCTGCGGCTGGAGCCAAAGGAGGAGTATGCCGCCATTATGGAGCGCGCCCTTTACAACAACGTGCTCAGCGGCATCTCCCAGGACGGGGAGCACTATTTTTACGTGAACCCCCTGCTGGTAAAGCCGGAGGTGGCCCGGTTCCGCCGGGATCACCAGGACGTAGAACCAGACAGGGTGAAATGGTTTGGCTGCGCCTGCTGCCCGCCCAACATCACCCGCACCCTCTGCGGCCTGGGGGGCTATATCTACACCCGGAAAGGGGACGCCATTTACCAGCACCTGTATATCGGCAACACCGGGGAGTTTGAAACAGAACAGGGCAAGGCCCGGCTGCGGTGCGTTTCCTCCATGCCCTGGGAGGGCAAAGCGGAGATAACCTACAGCGGCCCCGCCGGGGTAGAGGTGTACCTCCGCGTGCCCGGCTATGGGGAAAATTTCCGCATCACAAAGGCAGGCGCTCCCGTAAGCTTCACCCTCTCCCAGGGGTATGCCCGGCTGTGCCCCCAGGACGGGGACGCGTACACCCTGTCCTTTGACATGAAGGCCCAATACCTCCAGGCAAACCCCCAGGTGCTGGAGGACTGCGGCAAAGCCTGCGTCCAGCGGGGGCCGTTGGTATACTGCGCCGAGGAAGCGGACAACGGCCCCCTGTTAAACAGCTTCACCGCCGATCTCTCCCAGCCCCCCGTTTTAGAAACAAGCCCCCTTTTCGGCGGCGTCACAGTGGTAAAAGCGGCAGGCTCCCAGATAGATTGGGAAAAGTGGCCCGCAAACGCCCTGTACGCCCCGGCGCCGGCCCCCACCCGTCCCGCCTCCCTCACCCTGGTGCCCTATTTCCTGTGGAACAACCGGGGCGCCGGGGAAATGCTGGTGTGGATGAACGCCCGGTAAAACAGGCATACCCCCGCGCAGAAGGCCCCGCCTCTGGGAAAGGAGGCGGGGCCTTCCTGGTTGTCCGGCCCGCCCATCACCCCTTCTGGGAATAGAACCGGGAGCTGGAAAGCACCAAGTCCCCCGCGTCGTCCTTTTGGAAGGTGTTCTCCTCATAGAAAACGAAGCAGTCCAGATGGCGGCGGACAGGGGAATACCGGGGGACAGCATAGTAAACCCGGTTTATCACCTTCCCCCTTGTCTCCGCTATGTCAAAATTTGCCAGGGGATGCTCAAACAGGCTTTCCGGGACATTCCCGCCGTCCAGCCAGTCCTTTATCCGGTTCCGCAGCTCCGGCAGGCTGAGGGCCTGCCTGCGGGCCGGCTTTTCCGGCTGCACAGCCTCGTAAAAGGTGTGGATGAGATCTAAAGCCGCGGGGCCGCCCGCATACTTCAAAAACAGCAGCAGGGACGGGCCGGAGGGGCAGTATTTCCCCTTTTCCAAATCAGAGTAAGACCGGACGTCCATGTGGAGTATCTCCGACATAGCCTGCTTGGTGGCCCGGCGGGCAAGGCGCAGGCTGCGTATCTGGCCACTTAAAAATTTTCTCGTAAATAATGTGTTTGTGTGCATTTGAACCTCCTAAATAGATAATTATTGTAGAAGAATATTATATCTTGCGGAGGCAAAATTCCAGGAGGGGCACCTCCGGTTTTGGAAAACGCTGCCTTTTCGTGAAACTTCGTCACGAAATTTGTCATATTTTGACGCGCCTCCCGGCAGGAGAGCCATAGCAAAACGCCCCATGCATCTCTGCATGGGGCGCCCCGCTTGAAAAAGGAGATTTATGAAAAAGAAACTTGTACGCTTAGTTTTCCTGGCGCTTGGCGGACACGCCGGAGTTTTCTGACAAAACCAGCTCAATCTGCAGCCCGGACTCCCCCGTCATAGCCCTGTCCACTGTCAGGGTCACCGTTTCCCCGGGCTTCTTGGTGGCCAGGAAAGCAGAAACCGTAGTGCCGGAGGTAATCTGGGTGTCGTCAATGGCAGTAATCACGTCCCCCTGCTGCAAGCCGGACTTGCTGGCGTTTTCCGTAAGGAGTTCGTATACATGGCAGCCGGGAGTCAGGCCGTACCACATGGCGTTCATCTTGTCTATATAGCGGACAGAAATGCCCAAAGCCGCCCTGTCCTTCACATAACCATATTCAATCAGGTCGGACACAATAGGCTGCACTGTGTCGGAAGGAATGGCAAACCCAAGCCCTTCATAGCCTGTCGCCACAATCTTAGAGGAATTGATGCCCACCACATGGCCTTTCATGTCCACCAGCGCGCCGCCGGAGTTGCCGGGGTTGATAGCCGCGTCGGTCTGGATGCAGTTCAGGGTAAAGCCTGTGTCGCCGTTTGTAATCTGCCGGTTCAAAGCGGACACATAGCCCATGGTCACGCTGGAATTAAACTGGATGCCTCCGGGGTTGCCGATAGCCATCACCGTGTCCGTCACCTGCAGGTCCTCGGAAGAGCCAAACTCCGCCGGGGTCAGCTCCTGATCCGCCTCAATCTTCAGCACAGCCAGGTCGGTCTGGGTGTCCTCGCCGATAAGCTCTGCCTCGTAAGACATGCCGTCATGGGTCACCACCTTGATTTTGGTAGCCCCGTCTATCACATGCTGGTTTGTGACAATGTACCCGTCCTTGGAGAAGATAATGCCAGAGCCTTCCCCGGCGGGGGAAACCTCCCCGCCCTCGGCAGGGGCATACTCAATGCCGCCGAACATAATGCTCTGCTGGCTTATCTGGTAGTTCTGCACGCACACCACAGAGGGAATCAGCTTCTGGGCCACCTCCTGGGAGGTCATTTCCCCTGCTGTGGCGGTTGGGGTGGTGTTTTTGCCCGCGCCCTCCAGCTTATATAAGGTAAAAGCCGCTGTAGACTCCGCCCCCTCCGGGCTTTGCACCGCCACCACCCCGTTTTGGATCAGGGCCGCGAAAACGCCTACAGAGCCAAGGGAAACCACCGCGCAGCACAGCACTGCCGCTAAAAGCTTCAGGCCGAATTTCCCGCCCCGCTTTTTCTCTTTAGGGGGCTTGGGGGGCTGTCCGCCTCCCTGATAAAAGCCGCCGGGCTGCTGGGCTGTCCCCCAGGTATACTGGGCGGGCCGGGGCTGCTGGGGGGGCTGGGAGTAATACCCCTGGCCCCCTGTCTGGGCTGTATAGGGATAGCTGCCTGTGCCATAGCCGGCAGCAGGCGGGGAAGCGCCCTGGCTCTTTTCCTGCCCTGCCTCAGAGGCGGCTTCCGAAAGATTGTTTTTATTTTGATCGTCATAAGGGGAATACATAAACCAATGCTCCTTTCAAAGAATTGTATTATGGATGCTGTTTGCAGATGCATGTTTTTGGCTTTCCTCTTGCTGTGGTTCTATTATCCCCCGCCTTTGTGAAAATCATGTGACGGCGGGCAGACACTTTCCTGAACATTTCCCCGTTTCCCGCAAAGGAGGGGAAAAGCGCGCTTCCGGCAGAACCATGCCTCTTTTGCAGGGAAAAAGCCTGGCAGGCCAAAGCACGCGCCTGGGTTTTTTCCAACAAGCCCTGTATTTCGAGTTGACAAGCAATACAAAAAATGGTAATCTTAATAGTAGAAACTTTAGCAGATTGCCCTGCGCATCCGGGCGGCTGCAAAGGCAAGAAAGGGACGAGAAAACATGTCTGAATATGAGAGATGGCTCCAGCAGGAGCTGGACGACAAGGACTTGACGGAGGAGCTTTTGTCCGTGAAGGATAAGCCCGAGGAAATCAACGACCGGTTCTACCGGGATCTGGAGTTCGGCACAGGGGGCCTGCGGGGCGTTTTAGGCGCGGGCACCAACCGCATGAACGTGTACACTGTGCGCAAGGCCACCCAAGGCATGGCAAATTACCTTTTAAAGCACGCTGACGGCAAGCCCCAAAGCGTGGCCATCGCCCACGACAGCCGCAACAAAGGCGTGGCTTTTGCCCAGCAGTCCGCGGCAGTGCTGGCGGCAAACGGCATTAAGGCCTATCTCTATCCCCAGCTTATGCCCACCCCCGCCCTTTCCTATGCAGTGAGGCATTTAAAGTGCGACGCGGGCATCTGCGTCACCGCCAGCCATAACCCCGCCAAGTACAACGGCTACAAGGCATATGGCTCTGACGGCTGCCAGGTCACAGCGGACATGGCAGACGGCATTATGAATGAAATCAATTCCCTGGACATCTTCGCAGGCGTAAAGAAGATAGATTTCCAGGAGGGCTTAGACAAGGGCCTCATCGAGTATATCGGTGAGGAGACAGTGGAAGCCTTTATCAACGACGTGTATAAGGAAAGCCTTATCGGGGACGCCAGCAACCTGAAGCTGGTTTACACCCCCTTAAACGGCTCGGGCAAAATGTGCGTCACCCGGATCCTTGACAAAATCGGCGTAAAGGATATCACCATTGTGCCCGAGCAAAGCGAGCCTGACGGCAACTTCCCCACCTGCCCCTACCCCAACCCTGAAATCCGGGAAGCCCTGCAAAAGGGCCTGGAGCTGTGCGAAAAGGTGCAGCCCGACCTGCTCCTGGCCACAGACCCGGACTGCGACCGGGTAGGCATTGCCGTAAACCAGAAAGGCGAGTATGTGCTGATGACGGGGAACGAAGTGGGCATTATGCTCTTAGACTTCATCGCCCGGGTGAAGAAGGAGCAGGGGAAGCTTCCCGCCCATCCTGTGGCTGTCACCACCATCGTCAGCACCGACATGGTAGACCCCATTGCCAAAGAGTACGGCATAGAGCTGCGCCGGTGCCTCACAGGCTTTAAGTATATCGGCGACATCATTGCCGAGCTGGAGGAGAAGGAAGGCAATGCCAACAGCTACCTCTTAGGCTTTGAGGAAAGCTATGGCTACCTGTCCGGCGGCTATGTCCGGGACAAGGATGCCGTAGACGGCAGCATGCTCATCTGCGAAATGGCCTCCTATTATAAGGGCAAGGGCATGACCCTGGTAGACGCCATGAACGCCCTGTATGAAAAATACGGTTATTATAAGAACGACCTGATGAACTTCGGCTTTGAGGGCGAGGACGGCATGAAGACCATGAACGGCATTATGGACCGCCTGCGCAGCGCGCCCCCCGCCGAAATCGCCGGCACAAAGGTTGCGGGCCGCAGCGATTACCAGGCCTCCCAGTCCTATGGGGACAAGGAAGGCGCCATCGACCTGCCCAAGTCCAACGTTCTGGAATACCGCCTGGAGGACGGCTGCAAGCTGATTGTGCGCCCCTCCGGCACCGAGCCGAAAATCAAGATTTACCTTTCCGGCAAGGGCGCAACCCGCGAGGGCAGCGAGGCAGTCATCCAGAAGATGAAGGACGCAGTGCCCGGCCTTCTGGGGATTTAGAAGCCGTACCAATAGGGCCACTCCTATCGGTACAACTTCTTAGAACCAAACACAATTTTACAGCAATTCTGGGAAACGGCATGGCGTGGGGCTGTGCCGTTTCCCCCTTATCTGCCCATCTCCACACCCCGAGAATGTCTAAAACGTAAAGTTTAATAAAGAAAATCAAAATACAGGAAATTAGTTTTAGGATCAAACCCTTTTCTCAAAAGGGTTTGCGGGGTGTGGGGTGGAACCCCACGACCTTACACTGTCGGCATAAACTCTTTGCAATGGATTACTCCCCACGCCCCGCCTTGACCTGGAGAGTGGTTTGCTCTATAATAAAAGAAGATAGAAAAGGGGGCGTGCCAATGGACAGGGAACGGATTGAACGGGCTGTGCGGGAAATCCTGGAGGCAGTGGGGGAAGACCCCCAGCGGGAAGGCCTGCGGGAAACCCCCGCCAGGGTGGCCCGGATGTACGAGGAGATTTTCTCCGGCCTGGGGGCGGATCCCGCGGCGCATTTGAAGCTGTTCCACGAAGGCGGGCGGCATGGGGAGCTGGTGCTGGTGCAGGACATCCCCCTGTATTCCGTATGCGAGCACCACCTGCTGCCCTTTATCGGGCGGGCGGACATCGCCTATATCCCCAAGGACGGGAAGATTATCGGCCTTTCCAAATTCGCCCGGATAGTGGACTGCTTTGCCCGCAGGCCCCAGGTGCAGGAGCGGCTCACCGGGCAGATAGCCGATTTCCTCTATGCGCACATGGAGCCTTTGGGGGTGGCGGTGTTCATCCGGGCCGAGCACCTGTGCATGACCATGCGGGGCGCCCGGGCCGCCGGGGCCATGACCCAGACCTCCGCCCTTAGGGGCTGTATGCGGTCAGACGCCAAAACCCGGGCCGAAGTCATGTCCCTGCTGGGCGGGAAATAAAAGGAGGGCTGGCATGGAAACGCGCGGCTTTGACATAGAAAGATACTGGCAGGACATTGCCAGCCAGGACAGGAAGGCCCTTGCCGCCTGGTTCTGGGAAAGCGTCCGGATCAACTGGCACTGCACAAACGAAAGCTTTTCCGTACAGGAGTTTTTGCAGGCCAACTGCGAATATCCCGGGGAGTGGGTATGCCAGGTAGAGCGCGCGGAGGAGCTGGGGGACACGCTGGTAACAGCCACCCGCGTGTATGCCCGGGACAAATCCCTTTCCTTCCACGCGGTGTCTTTTTTTAAAATGCAAAATGGAAAAATCCTCCAACTGGATGAATACTGGGGGGATGACGGCCCGCCGCCCCTTTGGCGGCAGGAAATGCAGATTGGGAGGGGCTTATGACAGGCGTTTTCACAGCCCGGGGCCACAGCTTCCCCCTCACCCGGCCCTATATTATGGGCATCCTCAATATAACCCCCGATTCCTTCTCCGACGGCGGGCGCTATCTCGACCCTGCCGCCGCCCTAACCCGGGCCATGGAAATGGAGGCGGAGGGGGCGGACGTGCTGGATATTGGGGGCCAGTCCACCCGGCCGGGATACACCCCCATCTCCCAGGAGGAGGAGTGGGAGCGGCTGGAAGCGGTGCTGCCCGCCATTCTGGAAAAAACCCATGTGCCCCTGTCCATCGACACCTTTTACCCCTGGGTGGCAAAAAAGGCCCTGGCCCTGGGGGCGCATATCATTAACGATGTTTCCGGCTTCCCGGAGGAAATGCTCCGGGCTGTGGCAGATTCCGGCTGCGGCTGCGTGGTCATGTGCCCCACAGGCGGCGTGCCGGACATCCTCGCCCATGTAAAGGGCTTTTTCCTGGAACGCCTCAGGGCGGCAGAGCGCCTGGGCGTCCCGAAAGAGCGCCTGTGCTTTGACCCCGGCGTTGGCTTTGGGAAAACCTATGAGGAAAACCTCAGCCTCATCGCCCAGGTGGGCAAAACCCGCGTCCCTGGGGCGGCCTGCCTGATGGCGGCCTCCCGCAAGCGGGTGACAGGCCAGCCCTGCGGCAGCCCGCCCTTTGAAAAGCGCCTGCCCGCAACCCTGGCGGCCCACACCGCCGCCCTTTTAGGGGGCGCGGATTTCATCCGGGTACACGACGTGGCCCCCTCCCTCCAGGCGGCGCAGATGGCGGCGGCCTTGCGGGGCGCTTGGGAGGGGCGGGAACTGGAGCGGTAAAACCCTGTGCGCCCGGAAGCGGGAACCGCATAAAATTTTCACCAGCCCCATCAGCCCCGCCCCGGCAAATGTGCGCGGGCAGGAAATTTTCCGCCGCTTTCCTGGTAACAAATGGGTTACAGAACGCCGTTTTTTACCCAAAACCCCCTCTGTTTTACCATTTTTAACAGTTTGTTCACAGTTTATTTTTGTAGAAAATAGATAAAGAAAGGAACGATACAAGATAAGAATTTAGAATCTTTAACATATCCTGTATCGCATGGTAATTCGCTATGAAAACCTATATCCCTGAACTTTTCAGCTTTATCGGCAAAAGCCCCACCTCCGCCCACGCCGTGCAGGCCGCCCGGGCCATGCTGGAGGAGGCAGGGTTCGCAGAGCTGCGGGAATCCCAGCCCTGGGCCTTGTCCCCCGGCGGGAAGTATTACGTCACCAGGGGGCTTACCTCCCTGCTGGCCTTCCGGTATCCCGGCAGGGGCTTTCGGGGCTTTTCCATTGCCGCCTCCCACAGCGATTCCCCCTGCTTCCGGGTGAAAGCCGCCCCGGAAATGGAGGTGGAAGGCCGCTATACCAAGCTGAACACCGAGGTTTACGGCGTCACCACCCTGCACCTGTGGGCCGACAGGACCCTCTCTGTGGCGGGGCGGCTGACAGTGCGCACAGAAGGCGGGGTGAAAACCGTCCTGACCGATATTCCCCGGGCGCTGCTGCTGATTCCCAGCCTGGCCATCCACCTGAACCGGGAGGTGAATAAGGGCCAGAAGCTGGATGCCCAGAAGGACACCCTGCCCCTTTTAGGGGGCAGGGAGGCAGATGTGCTGGCCCTGGCGGCGGAAGCGGCAGGGGTGCAGAAAGAGGATATCCTGTCCCATGATCTGTATCTGTACAACCGGGCCGGCGGGACTGTTTTTGGGGCAGGGGGAGAGTTTATCTGCGCCCCCCGGCTGGACGATTTAGAGTGCGCCTTCTCCTCCCTGCAGGGCTTTTTGCAGGCGGAAAACGGGGAAAACTGCCTGGTGTGCGCCATTTTCGACAACGAGGAGACAGGCAGCCAGACCCGCCAGGGAGCAGACTCTGACCTGCTTTCCGGGCTTATCAGCCGTATCTGCCTGGCGGCGGGAAAAACGGAGGAGGAAAAGCTTCTGGCCCTGTCCTCCAGCTTTATGGTTTCCGCAGACAACGCCCACGCCGTGCACCCTGGCAGCCCGGAGAAGTCCGACCCCACCAACCGGTGCTATTTAAACGGAGGCGTGGTGGTAAAGCATGGGGTGCGCTATGCCACAGATCCTGTTTCCGCCGGGGTGTTTAAAAAGCTGTGCGCAGACGCGCAGGTGCCTGTGCAGGAATATTACAACCACTCCTCCATCCCTGCCGGAGGAACCCTGGGGAACATTTCCGGCTCCCACATATCTGTGCCCACAGTGGACATCGGCCTGGCGCAGCTTGCCATGCACTCCCCCTGTGAGACGGCAGGGGCGGAGGATCTGGCCCACATGGTGAAGGCCATGGAGGTCTTTTTCAGCAGTGCCATTATCTGCGGAGGGGACGGCCTGTACACCCTGCGGCCTGCGGAGGAAGCGCCGGCAGAGCCAGAGGAAGAGGCTGTAAAAGAGCCTGAAAAGGCTCCCGCGCCGGAGGAGGGCAGAGGCCCAGGCGAGCCTGCCCTTAAAACAGGCGAGCCTGGGCGGGATGCCGGGGAAGCGGAGGAAAGCGCGGGTTCGCCTTCTGCAAAGCAAGGCTCTCCTGCGCCCAGCGCCCGCGTACAGGAGGAAAAGAAGATGGACAGTAAGCCGGTGGTACACAAGAAAATCGAGAACAAGCCCGGATGGCAGAACGAAACCGTGTTTTACCAGATTTACCCCATGGGCTTCTGCGGCGCGCCCTATGAGAACGACGGCAAACCGGTGAGCCGCATTGGTAAGGTGAAGGACTGGGTGCCCCATTTGCAGAAGCTGAACGTGGGGGCGGTGTATTTCTCCCCGGTGTTTGAATCGGACTCCCATGGCTATGACACCCGGGATTACCGGAAAATCGACTGCCGCCTGGGCACAAACGAGGATTTCAAAGAGGTGTGCCAGGCCCTCCATGAAGCGGGCATCCGGGTGGTGCTGGACGGGGTGTTCAACCACGTGGGCCGGGGCTTCTGGGCCTTCCAGGACGTGCTGAAAAACCGGGAGCGCTCCCCTTACAAGGACTGGTTCCACATCAATTTCGGCGGGAACTCCGGCTATAACGACGGCCTGTGGTATGAGGGCTGGGAAGGGCACTTCGAGCTGGTAAAGCTGAACCTGCAGAACCCCCAGGTGGTGGAGCACCTGCTGTCCTGCGTGGGGGGCTGGATGGAGGAATTTGGCATTGACGGCCTGCGGCTGGATGTGGCCTATATGGTGGACCAGAATTTCATGCGCAGGCTCCATGGATACTGCCGGGAAAGGCGGCCCGATTTCTTCCTGCTGGGGGAGATGATCCACGGGGACTACCGGCGGATTATGAACCCGGAGATGCTGGACAGCGTGACAAATTACGAGTGCTATAAGGGCCTTTACTCTGCCTTCAACTCCCTGAACATGTTTGAGATTGCCCATTCCCTGAACCGGCAGTTTGGCCCTGAGGGCTGGACGCTCTACAAGGGGGAGCATCTGGTGTGCTTTGCGGACAACCACGATGTGAGCCGCATTCACAGCATTTTAACGGACAAAAACCAGATTAAGCCCCTGTACGCCGCTTTGTACGGGATGCCGGGCATTCCCTGCCTGTATTATGGCAGCGAGTGGGGCGCGGAAGGGGACAAAAAGGACGGGGATCCTGCCCTGCGGCCCTGTTTTGACGCCCCGGTGGAAAATGACCTGACGGAATTTTTATCCAAGCTGGGCAAAGTGAAGGCGGAAAGCCCTGCTTTGTGCTATGGGGATTTTAAGAACGAGACGCTTCTCAACAAGCAGTGGGTCATCCGGCGCGCCTGCCAGGAGGAGACAGTGCTGGTGGCCGTCAATGCCGAGGGCAGCGGATTCAATGTGAACTGCGGCCATCATGGCCCGGCTGTGGAGCTGCTGAGCGGGGAGAAGCGGGAGTTAAACGGCTGCATTGAGCTGCCGCCTTACGGGGTGAAAATCTACCGGCTGGGCTAACGGCCTGACTGCCCTCCCTGCCTGCTTATAGCGAACGCAGTTCAAAGAAGCAGCAGCTTTTTTGAACTGCTGTTTTCGCGCCTGTAAAAGAAAAGGAACGCCAGCTTTTTTAAGGGCTGGCGTTCCTTTTTCTGGCGCCCCGGTCCTGTGGGAGGGGACGCTTTTCGTTTTTTACAGGCTTTCCACCAGATCTGCCGCGCTGTCCAGCCAGGCGCCCTCAAACAGCTCGATAGCGCCCTGGTCGCAGGCTGAGGCCAGCTTGGGATCCAGGGGCAGCTTGCCCAGCACCTTTAAATCATACTTGGCGGCTACCTCGTCAATGTGGCTCTCCCCGAACACAGAGAAGGGCTTGCCGCAGTCCGGGCACTGGACATAGCTCATGTTCTCCACCAGGCCCAGCACAGGCACATTCATCATTTTTGCCATTTCCACAGCCTTGGAGACGATCATGGACACCAGTTCCTGGGGGGAGGTGACGATGATGATGCCGTCCAGGGGCAGGCTTTGGAACACAGTGAGGGGGGCGTCCCCGGTGCCGGGGGGCATGTCCACAAACATATAGTCCACGTCGCCCCACACCACGTCTGTCCAGAACTGCTTGATGGCCCCGGCAATCACCGGGCCGCGCCAGACAACGGGAGTGGTTTCCTCATCCAGCAGCAGGTTGATGCTCATGACCTTTACGCCGGTTTTGGTGTCCATGGGGTACATGCCGTTTTCGTCTGCCATGCACTTGCCCTTTAAGCCAAAGCACTTGGGGATGGAAGGCCCGGTGATGTCCGCGTCCAGAACGCCTACGGACAGCTCCCGGCGGCGCAGGGTGGTGGCAAGCAGGGAGGTTACCAGGGACTTGCCCACGCCGCCCTTGCCGCTGACCACGCCGATGACCTTCTTTACGTGGCTTAAATCGTTGGTCTTTTCCAGAAAGCTTTGGGGGCCTTCCCTGCTGGGGCAGTTTTCCCCGCAGGTGGAACAGTCGTGTGTGCAGTTTTCAAGATTTTCGCTCATATTGCTTCTCTCCTTTTGTTTTTCTGAGGGCAATGCCCAGGCATTCTAAAGCGGCATATCATTCTGCCAGCGTGCGCAAAAATGCGCAGCCATAAACCTGGCGGTGCTGCCCTAAATATGGTTCTACCTGTCAAAAGGGCGGTCTTCTAAAAATAGCAGAGGGACAGCGCTTCCCCGTCCAGCCGGGCGGGCCTGCCGATGGGCAGGATGGCGTGGTTTTCCCCATGGCCGAAGTCGTCGCAATAGACAACGGGGATGTGATGGCGCTGGCCCAAAAGCTTTAAACGGGCATAGAGATGGGGGCAGGGGTGGTCTGCAAAGTTCCCGAAGATAAGGCCTGTCACCGTTTTCATAAAGGGGCTTTGCTCGATACAGGCCAGCATGGAGCTGACGTGGGCTTCATCCCCGAACATCTCGTGATCCTCCAGAAAGAGGATGTGGGGCTGCGCAAGGTCTACAGGGAAATAGTCTGTCCCCAGCAAAAGGGCAAAATTCATGGTGTATCCGCCGCAGAGCACTCCTTCCCCCGCGCCGGGGCTTAAGGAAAGCCAGGGGGAATTTTTCTCGTGCTCTGTCATGCTGCCGCTGAGGATGTGGCCCTCAAAGTGGCGGCGGTTATACGCTGTCCAGCCTGTGAACATGGTGGGATCCTGGCCATAGTAGGTTTCCAGGCCCGTCATGGCCCAAACCGCGTTTAGCAGGGTGGTGCCGTCGCTGTAGCTGCACAGGCGCTTGGGGTTTTCCCGGAACAAATCAAAGTGCAGGTAGGGGAGAAGCTCCGGGCTGCCCTCGCCCCCGCCGAAAAGGATGTAGTCCACATCCCGGTTCCCGGCAAGCTGGTTCAGATCCGCGGCCCGCTCTGTGTCGGAGGCCAGATATCCCCAGGTGTTTTTGTAGAGGTTATCTGCCTGCACCACCTGGAAGCCCTCTTTTTCCATCTCCCCGATAATGTGCTTATACTCCCGGCTCCAGGGGATTTCCTGCCCTGGCCCGGCTTCATAAAGGGGGATGTGGCTGGGGGAGCAGACGCCGATAGTCCCGCCCTTTGGCAAAGGCTTTGCACGCATATTTTTCCTCCTGAGGGGCCTTAACAGAAGGGGTTTTCGCTCTTATAGAGCATCCCCTTGGGCTGGTTAAATCCAATGTCCTCCACGCCCAGGAACTTGAACACCTCGAAAAGGGCCTTGCCATAGTGGCCGAAGGCTACGGCCCCGTGGTGGGGGTAATTCTTCTCAATGAGCACGTGGCGGTAGAACCGGCCCATTTCCGGGATGGCAAACACGCCTACGCCGCCAAAGGAGCGTGTGGGCACAGGCAGCACCTCGCCCTGGGCCACGTAAGCGCGGAGGATGCAGTCTGCTGTGCTTTGCAGCCGGAAGAAAGTGATATCGCCAGGCTGGATGTCCCCTTCCAGGGTGCCCTGGGTGACCTCCTCAGGCAGGCTGCGGGCCATGATCATCTGGTACTTCATGGTGGGCTTGCACAGCTTTTTCGAGCAGGTGTTGCCGCAATGGAAGCCCATGAAGGTATCTGTGAGGCTATAGGGGAACTTGCCCTCAATGTCGGACTTATACATATCCTTGGGCACTGTGTTGTTGATGTCCAGCAGGGTGACAATGTCGCTGGAGACGCAGGCGCCGATGAACTCGCTGAGGGTGCCCCAGATGTCCACCTCGCAGGAGACAGGGATGCCCCGGCCTGTCAGCCGGGAGTTTACATAGCAGGGCACAAAGCCGAACTGGGTCTGGAAGGCGGGCCAGCATTTGCTGGTGAGGGCCACGTATTTCCGGTATCCCTTATGTTCCTCCACCCAGTCCAGCAGGGTGATTTCATACTGGGCCAGCTTTTCGAGGATTTCCGGCTTCTTGTTGCCCTCGCCCAGCTCCTCCGCCATCTCTTTGGCAATCGCCGGAACGCGCTTGTCCCCCGCGTGCTTGTGGAAGGCCTCGAACAAATCTAGCTCTGAGTTTTCCTCAATCTCCACGCCCAGGTCGTACAGCCGCTTGATAGGCGCGTTGCAGGCCAGGAAGTTTAAGGGCCGGGGGCCAAAGCTGATGATTTTCAGGTTCTGAAGCCCTATCAGCGCCCGGGCAATGGGGAAGAACTCGTGGATGCGGTCGGCACAGTCCTGCGCGTCCCCTACGGGGTTTTCCGGGATGTAGGCTTTGATTTCCCGGAGCTTTAAGTTATAGCTGGCATTGAGCATGCCGCAGTAGGCGTCGCCCCGGCCGCCCACCAGGTCGTCGCCGCTTTCTTCCGCGGCGGCAATGAACATGGCGGGGCCGTCGAAGTGCTTGGCTAAAAGCGTCTCGGAAATTTCCGGGCCGAAGTTCCCCAAGTATACCACCAAGGCGTTGCACCCGGCTTTTTTGACGTCCTCCAGGGCCTGCACCATGTGGATTTCGCTTTCCACAATGCAGACAGGGCACTCATAGACGCTGGGCGCTTCCGCGCCGTATTTGGCGGCAAAGGCGCTTATCAGGGCCTTGCGGCGGTTTACGGACAGGGATTCCGGGAAGCAGTCCCGGGATACGGCGACCACGCCGATTTTTACTTCTGGGATGTTTGTCATGGTTTTTCTCCTCCTTTTGAGATCCTGGGGACGCTGTCCCGTCTGCCGGCTCGGCCGGCTCATGGTTCGCCCCCAGAACCCACAAACCCCTTTTTTAAAAGGGTTTGACCCTAAAATAAATTGCTTCATCCATCATAACGCAAACGGCAGGAAAAAGCAATTGTTTTTCATTGCAATCCCTCCCGCGCTGTGCTATACTGAATCAAAACAAAGCGGGAGCGTGTATACATGAACCGGGAAAACAAACGCCGCCAATATGAAAAAGGCTTTTACAAAACCCATGCCTGCGATGAAACCTTCATCTGCAAGGTCTGCGGGCGGGAGGTGGTGCCTGCCGGGGCGGGCAGCGATCACCGCAACCACTGCCCCAACTGCCTCTCCAGCCTCCATGTGGACATAGAGCCTGGGGACAGGGCGTCTGACTGCGGGGGAGTGATGGAGCCGGTTGCCGTATGGGTGCGCCATAACGGCGAGTGGGCCATTGTCCACCGCTGCAAACGGTGCGGCGCCCTCAGCTCCAACCGGGTGCTGGCAGACGACAACCCCATGAAGCTGATGTCCATTGCCTTAAAGCCGTTGGCCTGCCCCCCCTTCCCCTTAGAGCGCATTGAGGAGCTGACCAGGATGATGGGCGGCTCCGGCGATTTGCCTCCCGCCCCCAAAGCAGGAGGCGGGGAGAGTTGAAGCGCATCCGCAAAAATGGCCTGAACCGGGAAGTGGTTCAGGCCATGATTCGTTCCGGCAGCGTTACGCGTCGCAGGCGCAGTGGTCACACTCGGTCAGTTCCCCCACAATGGGCAGGGGATCAATGCCCTGGCGGGTGTAATAGTCTGCCACAGCTGCCTTGATGGCCTGCTCTGCCAATACGGAGCAGTGTACCTTTACCGGGGGCAGGCCGTCTAAAGCCTCCATAACGGCCTTGTTGGTAAGCTTTAAGGCCTGGTCAATGGTTTTGCCCTTGATCATCTCTGTTGCCATGCTGCTGGTGGCAATGGCCGCGCCGCACCCGAAGGTCATAAAGGAAACGTCTGTGATGGTGTTCCCCTCCACCTTGATATACATGCGCATAATGTCCCCGCATTTGGGGTTGCCAACCTCGCCCACCCCGCTGTATTCCTTCATTTCCCCCACGTTGCGGGGATTGGAGAAATGCTCCATTACCTTTGCACTGTATGCCATATGAGGTCATCCTTTCTTTTCGATTTTCCGTATTTTTCTGGAAAGCTTTATTTCTCTTTGAAATTCCCTGCGCCCCTGGAAGAACAGGTTCACCAGAAACGGCTTCTTAATATCTCCGGAAGCGCTTCTGCTTTATCATCACGATGGTTCTGTCCTCTTCCACCAGCCCGTCCCGGGGAGCTGGGGCGGCTTCCCGCAGGGCCACGCGGTTTGCCTGGGTTTTGTTCCCAGGCCGCACTGCCTGCCACACCAGCAGCCCCACCAGCACCGGGGCGCTGAGGATGGGTATCAGGAAGAGGATCCGGAGCAAGGGGGGCATTCCCCCTGCCATAGTTATGAACATGATGCCGATGCCGGAGGAGGCCAGTGTGGCCAGGAAGGCCAGCCCCCGCAGAAGCGCACGTGCGCGTCTTGGGTTCATGCGTTTCATCGTATCACCTACATATATTCGTCATAGCTGACCTGCCCCTTCTGGATGGAGTCCCACAAGGGGGACATGGCCCGCAGGCGCTGGATGATGGGGGGGATGACCTCCAGGAGATAGTCAACATCCTCCATGGTGTTGTAGTCCCCAAAGCTTAGCCGCAGGGATCCGTGGGCCACCCCGTGAGGCAGGCCGATGGCTAAAAGCACATGGCTGGGGTCTAAGGATCCGCTGGTGCAGGCAGAGCCGGAGGAGGCGGACACCCCCTGCATGTCCAGCATCAGCAGCAGGGATTCCCCCTCCACCCCCTGGAAGCAGAAGTGGACGTTGCCGGGGAGCCGGTGCTCCCGGTGGCCGTTTAAGCGGCTGCGCTCTATTTTCAAAAGCCCGTCGATGAGCTTGTCCCGCATGGGGGTAAGCCGGGCAATGCGCTGGTCTATGGTGGAGCAGGCCTCCTCCATAGCGGCGGCAAGGCCCGCGATTTCTGCCACGTTTTCTGTGCCGCCCCGCTTGCCACGCTCCTGGGCGCCGCCGTCCAGCAGGTTCTGAAGCTGCGTGCCCAGCCGGACATACAGCGCCCCCACGCCCTTAGGCCCATGGAGCTTGTGCCCGCTTAAGGACAGCATGTCAATGTGCTGGGCCTTTACGTCGATGTGGACGTTGCCCACAGCCTGCACCGCGTCTGTGTGGAAGGGCACCCCATGCTTCTGGCAGATCTCCCCGATTTCCGGGATGGGCTGGATGGTGCCGATTTCGTTATTGGCGTACATAATGGTAACAAGGGCCGTTTTGTCCGTTATGGCGGCCTCCACCTCCTCCGGGCGCACCAGGCCGTCCTTGTGCACAGGCAGGTAGGTGACGGCAAAGCCCTCCTTTTCCAAAGCCTGGCAGGTGTGCAGCACCGCGTGGTGCTCAAAGGCGGAGGTGATGATGTGGTTTTTGCCATGTTTTTTAAGCTGGGCCTTTGCGCAGCCTTTGATGGCCCAGTTGTCGCTTTCTGTGCCGCAGCTTGTGAAGAAAATCTCGTTGGGCTTTGCGCCCAGGCATTTGGCTACTGTCTCCCGGGCCTGTTCCAGCTTTGCCTTGGCCTCCTGCCCCAGCCCGTACAGGCTGGAGGGGTTGCCGTAAACTTCTTTATAAAACGGAAGCATCGCCTCCAGAACCTGCGGGGAAACAGCAGTGGTAGCGGCGTTGTCCGCGTATACCTTTCTGCCCATGAAAAATCATCCTTTCCTGAAAAGTGGGCGGGAACCCGATGAAGCAAGGATAGTGTGCCCGCCTGGGTTTAATATACACCTTTTTAGTATACATTTCAATACCTGAACGCATTCTTCCAAGATTTTTTACAATCCTCCCTGTATTTCCCAGCAAACATTTGGCTGGTTGCACAAAGCGGAGCGGGAATAAACTGGCAGAATAAACAATTGTATTGTGGGAAATGCCATGGTATCCTGATAAGAGGAAATTTTCTATTTAGAAACCATACCTGGAAAGGACGATTGCCATGCTGATAAGCCAGAAAATGCGCACCCTTGCCCCGGAGCTGGATCCCCTCCGGCTGGGCACCGGCTGGAAGCCGGAGGATCTCCCCAAGCCCCAGATTTTTGTGGAGAGCACCTTTGGGGACAGCCACCCAGGCTCTGGCCACCTGGACAAGCTGGTGGAGGCTGTGCGGGAGGGTGTCGCCGCCGCGGGGGGCTATGGTGCCCGGTACTTCTGCACGGACATCTGCGACGGGGAAAGCCAGGGCACTGACGGCATAAACTTCTCCCTTTGCAGCCGCGAGATGATTGCCAACATGATTGAGATACAGGCAAACGCCACCCCCTTTGACGCCGGGGTGTACCTGGCAAGCTGCGACAAGGGAATGCCCGGGAACCTGATGGGCATGGCCCGGGTGAACATCCCCTCTGTGGTGGTGGCGGGAGGCGCCATGGCGGCAGGTCCGGAGCTTCTGACCCTGGAGCAGCTTGGCATGTACAGCGCTATGTACCAGCGGGGGGAAATTGACGAGGCGAAGTTTAACTGGGCCAAGGAGAACGCCTGCCCAAGCTGCGGGGCCTGCTCCTTTATCGGCACAGCCTCTACCATGCAGATTATGGCGGAGGCCCTGGGGCTGTCCCTGCCGGGCAGCGCCCTGCTGCCTGCCACAAGCCCCGACCTGCTGGAATATGCCCGGCGGGCAGGGGCCTTGGCTGTGAAGCTGGCCTGCTCGGAAAACATGCGGCCCCGGGACATTGTGACCATGGACAGCTTTGAAAACGCCATTTTGGTCCATGCCGCCATTTCCGGCTCTACCAACTGCCTGCTGCACCTGCCGGCTATAGCCCATGAATATGGCCTCACCATTACAGGGGATACCTTTGACAGGCTTCACCGGGGGGCGAGATACCTGCTGGACGTGCGGCCCGCCGGGCGCTGGCCCGCCGAGTTCTTCTACTATGCCGGCGGCGTGCCCGCCATTATGGAGGAGATTAAGGGCCATCTGCACCTGGACGCCATGACGGTTACAGGGAAAACCCTGGGGGAGAACCTGGAGGATCTGAAGCGGGACGGCTTTTATGAGCGCTGCCAGAAATGGCTGGAGGAGGCCAACCGGAAATACGGCATCAGCATACAGAAGGAAGATGTTATCCGGCCCTACGGCAAAGCCCTGGGCTGTGACGGCTCTATTGCCATTTTAAAGGGGAACCTGGCCCCGGAGGGCGCGGTTATCAAGCATACCGCCTGCCCCAAGGAGATGTTCTCCGCCGTTTTAAACGCCCGCCCCTTTGACAGCGAGGAAGAATGCATTGACGCGGTGCTGCACCGCCGGGTGAAGCCCGGGGACGCGGTGTTTATCCGCTATGAGGGGCCGAAAGGCTCCGGTATGCCGGAGATGTTCTACACCTCCGAGGCCATTTCCTCTGACAAGGAACTGGGCCGCAGCATTGCCCTGATTACGGACGGGCGGTTCTCCGGGGCCTCTACCGGGCCTGTTATCGGCCACTGCAGCCCTGAAGCCCAGGCCGGCGGGCCTATTGCCCTGGTGGAGGAAGGGGACTTGATTGAGCTGGACGTGGAGAAGCGCATCCTCGCCATTGTGGGGGTGAAGGGGGAGCGCAAAACCCCGGAGGAGATGGAGGAAATATTGGCAGAGCGCAAAAAGCACTGGGCGCCGAAGCCTGCGAAATACCAGTCCGGGGTGCTGCGCCTGTTCTCAGAGCTGGCAGAATCTCCCATGAAGGGCGCGTACCTTTCATTTGGGGAGTAACGAAAAGGAGGGGAAAGCTATGCATAGAATAAATGAACAGATTGCCGCTATCGGCATTGTGCCGGTGATTAAGCTTACAAACCCGGAGCGAGACGCGGTCCCCCTGGCAAAGGCATTGTGCGCGGGAGGCGTGGCTGTGGCGGAGGTGACCTTCCGGGCGGCCGGGGCTGAAAGAGCCATCCGCCTGATGAAGGAGGCCTGCCCGGACATGCTGGTGGGGGCTGGCACAGTGACCACAACAGGGCATATTGACAAGGCCCTGGCGGCTGGGGGGCAGTTTATCGTCACCCCTGGCTTTGACCCGGAGCTGGTGGCCTATGCAAAGGAAAAGGGCGTGCCCATCTATCCCGGCTGCACCACCCCCACGGACTACCATGCCGCTTTGAAATTCGGCCTGGAGGTGATTAAGTTTTTCCCGGCGGAGCAGTCTGGGGGCCTGGCGAAAATTAAGGCCATGAGCGCCCCCTTCCCCCAGTTTAAGGTGATGCCCACCGGGGGCATTTCCCTGGGGAATCTGGAGGCCTACAGCGCCTGCCCCTGCATCTGCGCCTGCGGCGGCTCTTACATGGTGACGGCGGAGCTGATTGAAAACGGCAGGTGGGAGGAAATTACCCAGCTTTGCAGGCGCTCCCGGGAGATTGTGGAGGGGGCCAGGAAGGGAAAGGCGGTTTAAGAGCCTGTATTCACAACCTATAACCACCGTCTAAGCGGCCTTTTTGAAGCCACTCTATGTTAAATTTTCTTGCAAGGCGACAGCCTTGCTGCGAACATTTGCCTTGATTGGCTTCAAAAATTCCCGCTCATCCGGCAATTTCGATTATGAATACAGGTTCTAAGAGCCTGTTTGAAAAATATAGAGAAAGGAACGGTGCGGGGAATCCTGTACCGCATGGCGGCTTTTTATGATATTTACCATTAAGAATGACAAGTTTACAGCAAAGGTGGACACCCTGGGGGCGCAGATTATCTCCCTGGAGGACGCGCAGGGCCGGGAGCTTTTGTGGACAGGGGATCCGGCCTACTGGCGGGAGCATGCCCCTGTGCTGTTCCCTATTGTGGGGGCCTTGCGGGATAACCGGGTGAAAATCAAGGACGCCTGGTTTGAAATGACCCGACACGGCTTTGCCAAGCACAAGGAATTTGATTTGGTGAGACGGGGGGAGGGGGACATCTTCCTCCGGCTTCAGGATGACGGGGACACAAAAAAAGCATATCCCTTCAGCTTCGCGCTGACGGTGGAATATGCTTTGACAGAGGAGGGCTATGCCACTGCCTTTACTGTGGAGAACACCGGGAAGGAGCCGCTGCCCTTTGCCATTGGCGGGCACCCGGGCTTTAACCTTCCTTTGGAGGACGGGGCGGAATTTGAGGACTACGTCCTCCGGTTTGAGCAGGAGGAAAGCCAGCAGTGCCCCACTGTCCGGATGGACACCGGGCTGCTGGACTATGAAACCCCGGGCTTTGCCCTGGAGGGCAGGGAGATCCCCCTGCGGCACAACCTGTTTTACCGGGATGCTTTGGTGTTTTCCGGCCTTAACTCCCATAAGGCGGCAATTGTGAACAAGAAAACAGGGAAGGGCATTGAGATGGACTTTGCCGGGTTCCCCATGCTGGGGGTGTGGTCTGCCCAGAACGACGGGCCTTACGTATGCTTGGAGCCTTGGACGGGCTGCGCCACCCTCACCACAGAGGGGGACGAGTTTACAGGGAAAAAGGGCATGATTACCCTTTCCCCCGGGGAGAAAACAGAGCGGCGGTTCACTGTACGGGTGATGTAATCTTATTCCGGGAAGGACAGCTCAATGCGCAGCCTGCCCTTTTCCCAGGAGGCGGTGATGGCACCGCCCATGCGCTCGGTGAGAAGCTTGGCGATGGAAAGCCCCAGGCCAGTGGAATCCCGCCCGGTTTCCACTGTGTAAAAGCGGTCGAAAAGCCGGGCGGCGGACACCGGGTTCAGCCCTGGCGCGGAATTTTCAAAAGTGGCCCTGCCGTCTTTGGTGAGGGCCGCTTTTAGATCCCCGCCGCTGTATTTCAGGGCATTGGAGAGGATATTGGAGAGCACCCGGCTAAGGGCCTCCCCGTCAAGCTGCCGGGGCACCGGCCCTTCCGGCAGGCTGATTTCCGGCGCAATGCCCCGCCCCTGGAAGGCCCCGTAAAAGGACACCAGGCTTTCCTCCAGCGCCCGGGAAAAATCGACGGGCTGAAGGCGCACAGGCTCTGCCGCCACCATGGAATAACGGAACAGCTCTTCTGTGAGGCGGCTCATGGCTTCCACCCGGCCCGCGATAAGGCCCAGGTATTTCCTGGCAAGGGCCGGGCTTTCCTCCCGCTCCAGCAGTTCCAGGTAGCCCCGGATGGCGGTGAGGGGGGTGCGCAGGTCGTGGGAGATATTGGTGACGGCTTCTTTCAGCTCCAAGTCCCCCTGCTGGTACTGCCGCCGTTTTTCCCGCAGCAGCGCAAGATCCCGGTTCAGCGCCGCCGCCAGCTTCCGCATGGCCTTGTCCCGGCTGGAAATGTCCACCAGGGTGTTTGTTTCCATGTCTTTGCGCTCTTTCAGGCCCTGCACCAGCTCCCGGGCGGCCTTGCGCATCAGCCGCACCTTGATTCCCAGCCCTGCCGCCACGCACCCCAGCACAGCCGCCAATATCCATCCTGCCATTCTTCCTACCTCCTAAGACCTTGGAGCTTTGCTCCAAACCTCACAAGCCTTTTTGGAAAAAGGCTTGACCTAAAAACTTACCGCACCCACACCGATGCTGGCCGGGGCTTTTGCGCCCGGCGCCCGGTGTGGGTGTGGTTTTGCTTTTTGTTGTTTTGCCCCCGCTGGGTCAGCGCAGGTCTTTCCGGTAAAAGCCCCGGACGCCTGCCAGGGTGGCAAGCGCCCCTGTCACCCCAGCGTTCAGGATGATGAGCCAGGGCTTTCCTGCGTCCAGGGAGGAGCACTGGAACACCATGCCGCCCAGGGTGTAATTGTAGAAAAATTCCAGCGCCGACCGATACGCGCCCTGGGGGCAGGCCGGGTTAATGGTCATCTCCCCGGTGGGCAGGGACAGGTTGTCCGTCCCTGAGGCGTACAGGGGTAAAAATTCCGGCGTGTGGAGAAGGAGGCTTACAAACCACCCCGCTATCACAAAGAGGAAGCCTGCCGCCAGGCCTATGGTCACGCCCCAGGCCTGGCTCTGTATCAGCATGGCAAGGGCCGTAAAAAACGCCGCCAGCGCCAGCAGCACTATCAGGGAGCACACAGCCAGGGCCAGCAGGTACCCCGGCTCCCGGCTCATCTCCGCCTCCGGTGCAAGGGCCAGGAAAAGCCCCAGATAGCACAGCAGGTATACCCCCGCAAACCACAGCGCCGCCATAAAGCTGACAAGCAGCGCGGAAAAATAGACCCTGCCCCGCCCGTGCCCCACGGCCGTTTTATTGCGCATGCCGCCGCAGCCGTACTCCCGGCCCAGGGTGATGGAGCAGAACACCGGCAGCACGATACTGGCTATCATCAGGCAGTTGAAGGCCCCGGAGTCCCAGGGAAAAGCAGCGTTCTTTTCGCGGCAGGCCTCCACGCCGTTCAGGACCATAAACCCCCCGCCCCAGGCCGCGAAGGCCGTCTCCGCCCAGAAGAGCCAGTCCCGGCAGATGCTTCGTGCCCAGGCACGTAAAATATTTCCCATAGCAGGTCATCCCCTTGCCGCAAAATTGCCCCTATGTGGGGCGCGTTTGACACGCACAACACCAACAGTGTTCGCGTTTGCCTGCATAAGCGCGGCACAACGTGCCGCAGCGCAAACTCGCCACCCGTTTCCCCGCGTCGAAGATGCAACGTTACGTTGCCCTCACTTTAGGTCTTTTCTGGCAAACAGCCCCAGGCCCGCAAAAATACTGGCAAGGCTTATCCCCAAATCACACAATGCAAAGCGCAAAGGGTTTGTGATTCCCATGCCCGCGCACTGTATCGCCTGGTTTACAGGCAGGAAGTCGTTGAGGAACTCATAGACGGCCCGCTTTATACCGGTCAGGTAGGCGGGGTTGGGGACGCTGTCATCGGCTATCTCCATACCGTTTTCTGTAAACGTCACCATGCCCTCATTCGTGGGCGGCTCCATTAAAGCGCCGTTTATCACAGTAGCGGCGACAAACAGCACCATGGGGATGATGAGGCATATGGTGGACGCGACAGCTTTATTGGGGCACAGCATACTCACCAGCACGTAAATGGACGTGACCGCGACGGCCACCAATATGCTGAGAAGCGCGGTCGTCAAAAAGGCCATGGCGGGCGCTTTCGCGGCGCCCAGCAGGAAGAGGGAGATTACTGTGGCGGGTACGGCAAAAGCCAGGCACAAAAGCAAAGTCCCTATGACGCACACCACCCAGTTGGACATATAGATCTCATTGCGGGTGCGGCCCACCATCATTTTGTTGCGGATGGTGCCGTCGCTGTAGTCTATGCCCAGGTACAGGCTGATGAACACCGCCGCCGCGATGCAGATAAACGGCGTATAATTAAAGACAAGGTCATCC
The DNA here is from genome assembly GCF_009917365.1 of Neglectibacter sp. X4. NCBI lineage: Bacteria > Bacillati > Bacillota > Clostridia > Eubacteriales > Oscillospiraceae > Neglectibacter > Neglectibacter sp. X4. Next base: position 29,671 of record NZ_QWLE01000002.1, read on the forward strand.
GGCGCGAAAACCGTGTTATAGCGCAGGCTGTCAAAATATTGTGCCACCGGAAGATAGACGCCCAGCGCCGCCATGCCCCAAAAGCACACCCAAAAGGCCAAATCCTTTTTTAACCGGGCAAAGCCCGCGAATACCAGTTTATTCATGGTGGGCACCTCCTACCAGATTGATGAAATAGCTTTCCAAAGATTCGTCCCGCTCCTGCATGGAGAGCACCTGGCAGCCCTCCTGGTCCAGGGCCTTGATAAGCTGGGTGATGTTCAAGGGGTCGTACACGTCTGCCACGCTGTCGTTTACAATGCTGTATTTCAGCACCATGCTGTCCAGCACCCTCGATAGGGCCTTTGTGTCGCTGACAGTGAGGCGGGTGCATTTGCGGCAGGCAGCCTCCAGGTCTTCGGCGCTGATTTCCTTTACCATCCGGCCCTGGTCGATAAACCCATAGTGGGTGGCAAGGCGGGAAAGCTCGTCGAGAATGTGGCTGGAGATGAGGACGGTAATCTGCCGCTCCCGGTTCAGGCGCAGGATCAGCTCCCGCATTTCGATGATGCCCTGGGGGTCAAGGCCGTTGGTGGGTTCGTCCAGGACGAGGAAATCCGGATCCCCGGCTAAAGCCACGGCTATGCCCAGCCGCTGGCGCATGCCTAAGGAGAAATTCCGGGCCTTTTTCCTGCCTGTGTCCCCTAAGCCCACCAGCTCTAAAAGCTCTGGTATGCGGTCGAAGTCCGGCCTGCCCAGCACCAGGTGCTGCTCTTTTAGGTTTTCCTCCGCTGTCAGGTGCAGGTAGATGGAGGGGGTTTCCACCACCGCGCCCATGCGCCTGCGGGCCATGGTGATGTCCTTTGCACCGTTTTGCAGGCCGTACAGGGTATAGCTGCCCCCAGTGGGCCGCTGCAGGCCGCAGACCAGGCGGATGAGGGTGGTTTTCCCCGCGCCGTTTTTGCCTACAAAGCCGTATATGGAGCCTTTGGGCACATGGAGGGAGAAATTATCCAGGGCCTTGAAATGCTTATACTGTTTGGAAAGCCCCTGGGCTGTCAATACATATTCCATCATGCGTACCTCCTTTAGTATGGTGCCCCTATTGTACACCCAAAAGGTAAAGACAGCGGTAAAGAAAAGGGTAAAGATTTCGTAAAGATTCGGGGGGCATGGAGCCTTACCCTAAAAAAGTATAGCAAAAAGCCCTTGACAAAACAACAATAAAAAAGAAGGCGCAGGCTTTTTAGGCCTGTGTCTTCTTTTTTATGTTTCTTATTCCTTTTCCGTGTTGATAATAGACTTTTTCTTCCATTTGCCCATCTTATAGGCAATAGCTGTCAGCACCGCGCCGATAACCCAGGACAGCAGCAGGGAGAAGAACAGGGGCGTGGGCGCGCCGGAACCCATAGCGCCGCCCTCGGGCCGGGTGAGGAACTCCAGGCCGTAGGCGATGGGCACCCGGACGATAACGGTGGTGATGATGGAAATCCACATGGGGGTCATGGTGTCGCCTGCCCCGCGCATAACGCCGGAGAGAATCTGGGTGACAGCCATGGCCACATAGCCCACAGCCAGAGTGCGCAGCATCTGCTGGCCCAGATCAATGACCTCAGGCGTGGACGTGAACATCTCCATCAGGTACTTGCCAAAAAGCAGGATAAGCCCCACCAGGATGACAGACACCGCAAGGCCCACCTTCAGGCCGCCCTTGGTGCCCTCCTCCACCCGGTCTACCCGGTTTGCGCCGATGTTCTGCCCTGTGTATGTAGTCATGGCGGTGCCAAAGGTGAAGTTTGGCATCATGGCAAAGCCGTCCACGCGCATCACCACCGTATTGGCGGCGATAACGGCGGTGCCGAAGGAGTTGGTCAGGGACTGGATAATAATCATGGCAAAGGAGAAAATGGCCTGGGTCAGGCCGCTGGGCAGGCCAAGCTGCACCAGCTTTTTCACAAAAAGCCCCTTGGGACGCAGGGTGTGGAGGTTTACGGTAAGCACGTCCTTCATGCGCATCAGCCGCCACAGGCACAGTGCCCCGGAAACCGCCTGGGCGATAATGGTGGCCCAGGCAACGCCGGCAACCCCCATCTGGAAGCCTGCCACAAACCAGATGTCCAGTATGATGTTGAGCACGCAGGCCACAATGAGGAAAATAAGGGGCATGATGGAATCCCCCAGGCCCCGGAGAATGCCGGAAATAATGTTATAGTAGGCGCAGCCGATGATGCCCGCGAACAGAATCACCAGATAGGTGCAGGACATCTCATAGATATCCGCCGGGGTGTCCAGCAGGGCCATTACAGGCCGGGTGATCAGCGGCCCCAGCACCATGATAAAAATGGAGGAAACCAGGGTGGCTGTGATGGTGGTGCCTACGGTTTCGGAAAGGTTGTCCCGCTCCCCGGCGCCGTAATACTGGGACACCATAATGCTGGCGCCTACGGAAATGCCCATAAAAAGCACCAGCAGCAGGTTTAAAATAGGGCCGCTGGCCCCCACTGCCGCCAAAGCCCCGTCGCCTACATAATTTCCCACCACAATGGAGTCCACTGTGCTGTAAAGCTGCTGGGCCAGGTTGCCGATAAGCAGCGGCACTGAAAATTTCACAAGATTGCCCACCGGGCTGCCCTGGGTCATATCCTGCGCGCCGAACATAGATGACAATTTTCCTGCCATGCACATCATCCTTTCCAAAACGTTTTTGGGTTTTCCCACTCTCAAAAAATTCGTATCCTAACAATTATAGTGAATTGCGGGAAAAAAGTCAACGTGTGAAAAGTGATAAATTTCCCCCCGGGGCGCGTTGTGAAATGCCCACAAAAAGCTGCCCAAACCAGGGCCTGCCCATCTTGCGCGGCGGCCCGGAATGTGGTATACTATTGCAAGGCAACTGAGAACAAACGGTAAAAGGCCCCCGCCCGCCAGGCAGGGGGTTGGTTTTTTTGTTGCCGGCAAAAAAGGTGTAAAGCGGCAGGCAAACAGTGGAGAAAGGGGCAGTAATGAGGATGAAAACGGGGTTTGACAACGACAGATACCTGCAAACGCAGTCCCAGCATATCCGGGATCGCATCGAACGCTTTGGAGGGAAGCTGTACCTGGAGTTTGGGGGAAAGCTTTTTGACGACTACCACGCTTCCCGGGTGCTGCCGGGCTTTAAGCCGGACAGCAAAATCAACATGCTCCTGGAGCTGAAGGATCAGGCGGAGATTGTCATTGTGATAAACGCCTCTGACATTGAGAAAAACAAGGTGCGGGGGGATTTGGGCATCACCTACGATTTGGACGTGCTCCGGCTTATCGACGCCTTCCGGGAAATCGGCCTGTATGTGGGCAGCGTGGTGCTGGCCCAGTATGCCGCCCAGCCCGGCGCCCAGGCCTTCCAAAGCCGGCTGGAGGGGCTGGGGGTGAAGGTGTACCGGCACTACACCATCCCAGGCTATCCCTCCAATATCCCGCTGATTGTAAGCGGGGAGGGCTTTGGGAAAAATGAATATGTGGAGACAAGCCGCTCCCTGGTGGTGGTAACCGCCCCCGGCCCTGGCAGCGGGAAAATGGCCACCTGCTTAAGCCAGCTATACCATGAGCACCGCCGGGGCATTAAGGCTGGGTATGCGAAGTTTGAAACCTTCCCCATCTGGAACCTGCCCCTGACCCATCCTGTGAACCTGGCTTATGAGGCCGCCACCGCCGATCTCAACGACGTGAACATGATAGACCCCTTCCACCTGGAGGCTTACGGCGAAACCGCCGTCAACTACAACCGGGATATTGAGGTGTTCCCGGTGCTGAACGCCATCTTCGAGAAGATTGCCGGGGAGTCCCCCTATAAGTCCCCTACGGACATGGGGGTGAATATGGCGGGAAACTGCATTATAGACGATGGGGCCTGCTGCGAGGCCTCCCTGCAGGAAATCATCCGCCGCTATTACAGCGCCCGGTGCGATAAGCGCCAAGGCACCGGGGACGGGGAAGTGGTGTATAAAATCGAGCTGCTGATGAACCGGGCCGGTATTAAGCCGGAGGACAGGCCTGTGGTTACCGCCTGCATGGCCCGGGCCGGGGAAACCGGTATGCCTGCCGCCGCCATCAGCCTGCCGGACGGCCGGGTGGTTACAGGCAAAACCACGCCCCTGCTGGGGGCTGCTGCCGCCGCCCTCTTAAATGCCCTGAAGGAGCTGGGAGGCATTCAGAAGAACATCCACCTGATTTCCCCCATTATCATTGAGCCTATCCAGAAGCTGAAAACCCAGCACCTGGACAGCCGCAACCCCCGGCTGCACACAGACGAGATTTTAATCGCCCTGTCCATCTGCGCCGCCACCAACCCCACAGCAGAGCTTGCCATGCGGCAGCTTAAAAAGCTTCGCGGGTGCGAGGCCCACGCTTCGGTTATCCTCTCCCATGTGGATGAAACCGTCTTCCGCAAGCTGGGGGTGAACCTGACCTGCGAGCCGACTTACCAGACCAACAGGCTGTACCATAAATAAGGAAACCCAGAAGGCCGGAAGCTTTGCTTCCGGCTTTCTTTTCCGGCATTTTTGCAGGATTCTTATATTTTTTCCTCGATTCTGTCTGGATTTCCCGAAAAGACACTGCTATAATGGGAAAACAAACCCATTTTTAAAGGAGGCTGTTTTATGGCTTCGCTTCTGCTCAGCATTATTTATGTGGCTTTTATCAGCCTGGGCCTGCCCGATTCCCTTCTGGGGGCGGCCTGGCCCTCCATGTATGGGGGCGCCTGCCTGATGCCGCCCTTCTTCGGCGTGCTGGCAGATCATTTGTCCCCGGCGCTGTTCCCCTTCTACCTGCTTGTGCTGCTGGGGGTGATGGCGGCGGCCCATGAAGCGCTGGTGGAAGCCTGCGGGGGAAGGGCAGGGCGGTAAAGCCGCCCGCGAAAAATTCACAAAGAAATCCCGGATTCCCCCCTTGCGTTTTCATCCAGTTTCCACTATAGTAAAGGCAGGAACCGAATAGGAGGAAGCCATATGAAAAACAGGATTTTAGGCCGCACAGGCCTTTCTGTCAGTGAAATCGGGCTGGGCAGCGAGGCCTTTGTCAACCAGGACGACGCTTTTGCCCAGGAGCTGATAAACGCCGCCCTAAAGGCCGGCGTCAATTACTTTGACCTTTATAACCCCGAGCCATACATCCGCAGCTCTTTTGGCAGGGCCATGCAGGGCCGCCGGGACAAGTTCATCCTCCAGGCCCACCTGTGCTCTGCCTGGATTGACGGGCAGTATAAACGCACCCGGGACATGGGGGAGGTAAAAGCTGCCTTCGCGGATTTAATGGACCGGCTGGACACAGGCTACATTGACGTGGGCATGGTTCACTATGTGGACGAGCAGAAGGATTTTGATGAGGTGTTTTCCGGGGAAGTCATCCAGTTTGCCAAGGAGCAGAAGGCCCTGGGGAAAATCCGGCACCTGGGCATGAGCACCCACAATCCCCGGATAGCCATACCGGCGGCCAAAACCGGCTTTATAGACGTTATCATGTTCAGCGTCAACCCGGCTTACGACATCCTGCCCCCCAGCGAGGATGTAAACGTCCTTTTTGAAAAGTCCACCTATGAGGCCCCGGACGCGCTGTCCTCCACAGATCCGGATCGCCTGGAGCTTTACAGCCTGTGCGAAAGCCAGGGCGTGGCCCTTACCGTCATGAAGCCCTATGGCGGCGGCGCGCTGCTTAAGGCCGGGGAATCCCCCTTTGGCGCGGCCATGACGGTTATCCAGTGCCTGCACTACTGCCTGACCCGCCCCGGGGTGGCCACCGTGCTCTGCGGCGCGCAAAGCGTGGAGGAGCTTCTGCAGGCCGCGGCCTACAGCGAAGCGCCGGAGAAGGAAAAGGACTATGCCGGGCTGCTCAGCGGCTGTCCGGCCCACCCCTTTACAGACAAATGCATGTACTGCGGGCACTGCGCCCCCTGCACCGCAGGCATTGACATTGCCGCCGTAAACAAATTTGCCGATTTGTGCGCGGCCCAGGGCATGGTGCCAGAGACAGTGCGGGAGCATTATGCCGCCCTTTCTGCCAAAGCGGGGGACTGCATTGCCTGCGGCGCCTGCGAGGAAAGGTGCCCCTTTGGGGTGAAGATTATCGGGCACATGGAGAGGGCAAAAAAGCTGTTCGGCGCCTGAGGCAGGGAAAACAGGGGCGCATCTGTTTTTCCCTCCCCTTTTCAGATTGGTGCTGCTGAAAGCGGCTTCATCAAACCATCCGTTAAAATATCCAAAGCGGGCAGCCATTCACTGGTGGACGGCTGCCCAATAATCGTAATTTGTCTATGACCTTAGCGGGAATGCGAAATGTTAAAGAAAGGCGGCATATCTATGAAAGCAAGCGTGAAGCATTTATATGGGGCGGACTGGGAACAGGAAAAGGCCCGGTATGAGGAGATTCGGGCGGGGTTTGAAACCTTCTTCGGCGATTCCCAGGAGGCGCGCTTTTTCAGCGCCCCGGGCCGCACGGAGATCGGCGGCAACCACACTGACCACAACCATGGCAGGGTGCTGGCCGCTGCCATCAACCTGGACGTGGTGGGCATGGCAAAGCCTAACGGCCTGGAGGTTATCCGGCTGAAATCGGTGGAATATGACCGGGTGGACGAGGTGGACATTACTAGCCTTGCCCCCAACCAGTCGGACTATGGTTCCCGCTCCCTTATCCGGGGCATCTGCGCCCGGTGCAAGGAGCTGGGCTATGAAATTGGCGGCTTCGACTGCTTTACCAAGACCCGGGTGCTGAAAGGCTCTGGCCTTTCCAGTTCCGCGGCCTTTGAAATTTTGGTGGTGACGGTGGTGAGCTGCCTGTTTAATGGGGGAGAAATCGATCCGGTGACAGCCGCCATGATAGCCCAGTATGCGGAAAATGTGTATTTTGGCAAGCCCTGCGGGCTTTTAGACCAGATGGCAAGCTCTGTGGGCGGGGTGACGGCTATGGACTTTCACAATCCACAAAAGCCTGTTATCGAAAAGCGGGAGCTGGATTTGGCGGCTTACGACTATGCCCTTTGCGTGGTGGACACCGGCGGCAACCATGCAGACCTCACCGATGAATATGCCGCCATCCCGGCGGAGATGAAGAAGGCCGCGGCCTTTTTCGGCAGGGAATTTTTGCGGGATGTGGACGAAAAAGAATTTTATCAGAACATAAAGGCCCTGCGCGCCGCCGCCGGGGACAGGGCCGTGCTGCGGGCCATGCATTTCTTTGATGACGACCGCCTGGCGGCAGCGGAAGCCAAGGCCCTGGAGCAGGGGGACTTTGAGGGCTTCCTCCGGATGGTGCGGGATTCCGGGCGCTCTTCCCTCATGCGCCTGCAAAACGTGTTCGCAAGCTCCGCCCCGGCGGAGCAGGGCATCACCCTGGCGCTGGCTGTGGCAGAATCCCTGCTGCAGGGCAGGGGGGCCTGCCGTGTACACGGGGGCGGCTTTGCGGGCACCATGCAGGCCTATGTGCCCTTAGATCTGCTGGACGCCTACCGGGAGGGCATGGAGAAGGTGTTCGGGGAAGGCGCCTGCCATGTGCTCTCTGTCCGGGACGTGGGCGGCGTAGAAGTTGAACTGTAAAAGCATAAAAAGAGATCCCGCGCCAGCAGGCGCGGGATTCTTTTTATGGAAGCGCTGATTAAATTCGGTGCGCAAGGCTGCGTGCCAAGCCGCTGGGCGTGGTTTATAGTAAACGCACTTGAAAATCGGTACAACCCGGTTTTCAAGCCAGACGGCTTTACCGCCTGGTCCAAAAGAGGCAGAATGCCTCTTTTGAACTGCGTTTACTATATTCAGCGGCTCTCTACCTCAAAGAGCCTGTCCTGGCGGCCTTCATCCTCAAAGGCGTGGTTATACTGGAGCATGGCATACTCGTTCAGAAGGCTGTCGTAAGGGGTTCCCCCCTCGTTTTTGTAAACTTCCCCCTCCTTGTCTATCATCCCCACTGCCGTTATTACCGGCAGGGTTTGCCGAAGCTCTTCCAAAAATTTCGTATAGGCTGTGCCCTCTAAGCCCGCCGCCCGCAGCAAGAGACCGGAAAGGTAATTCAGGCTGATGCTCTCTATTTCTTCCCCTTCCAGGGGGTAATTTGCCCAGATGAAGAAAGGCACCTGGTATTTGCGCATCATGGTCTCGATGTTGACAGCATCATCGTCTGTCCCCAGCAGCTCCTGCACAAATCCTGGCTCCAGGTTGGGCCAGTGATCCCCAAAGAACACCACCACAACCGGATCTGGCTGCCTGGCAAAATAGTCCAGCAGAAATTCCAGCGCTGTGTCCGATTTTTTCGTCAGGCTCAGGTACTGCTCTGCCTGGGGGAACTTCCCGGGATAGTCTGTAAGCTGTACAGTGGTTTCATACTCCTCGTCCTCATAGCCGCCGTGGTTCTGGATGGTCACATTAAAGAGGAACAAAGGGCTGTCTCCTCGGTTTTCATATTCATATATCACTTGATCATAACAGGAACGGTCGCTGGTCAGGCCATGCTCATAGCGCCGGGGCACGTCAAAAACAGAGGCGTCTATAAACTCGTCAAAGCCTAGATAGGGATAGGCCTCGTCCCGCTGCCAGGCAGAACGCCTGCCCGGGTGTACCGCCAGGCAGCGGTAGCCATAGCTTTTCAGGATGCTGGGCAGGCCCGCCTGCTCGTGGTCGATATACTGCTGATAGGGCTTGCTGCTGACAGGCAGGAAAGCTGTGGTGTTGCCGGTGAGGAACTCATACTCGCTGTTGCAGGTGTTGCCCCCGTATACAGAGGAATAAGCTGTGCCCCATACAATCTGGCCCGAGGCTTCCAGGGAGTGGATAAAGGGCAGGTTGTCCGGGGTGAAGGACATGCCGCCCACCCGGGAGAAATCTGTCATGGACTCGTTCATAATGGCAATGATGGTAGGCAGTTTTTCCGGGCTGCCCAGTATTTGGGGGCTTTCCTTTTCTGAAAGCTCTTCTCCCAGGGCTTTCACGGCCTGGGTGGAATAGCCTTCCGGCTTTTCCACCATCACAAACTGGACGTTTGCGAAAAAGCCTGCCACAATGCCTGTCAGCTCTGAACTCACCTTCTGGTTCCAGGCCCACACAGAAATGCCCATGCTGGAAAGGATGTTGGCGGGGAACAGCAGGAAAAACAGGCCGATGGACATGCACACCGCCGTAAGGCGCTCTCCCATGCGGAACCGCCGGGTGGCTGTGCCCCGTCCCTGCGGCCCGGTTTTGGAGCTGAACACAGTGAAGCACAAAAAAGCCATAGCCGCCAGGGCCATCTGCTGGGTGGGGGTGTATTCATAGCCCCCGGAAACCGCCATAGCGGTGCCCACAGACTGGAGATCCCAGGGCAGAATGGGCTGGCCCCGGAACTGCACCACAAAATAATTGGCAATGCCAAAGGTGAGGAAGGCCGCGCCCCCGGCGAAAATGGTGATCCACACCCGGCGGCACAGGGCGTATAGGGCGGCAAAGACCATCAGATAGCATAAATAGTTTGCAAAGGCTTTGCGCAGGGGGAAGGTGAGGATACGGGTGCCGTTTATTAAATCCACTGCGTAGAAGGTGCCCAGGGGAGCCAGCGCCAGCAGTATCCAGCCAAAAGCCCTTCGGGCCAGGTGGGGGATGCGGAACTCCAGGAGGCAGAGGGCCGCTCCCAGCAGGGTGAGCAGAAGGTATACAGCGGCATACCAGCCATACATATGTACCTGCTCTGTCGGCTGCTCCCCCTCTGCCTGGAATTTTTCCAGCAGGAAAAAGGCCCCCGCTGCCGTCAGCAGCAGGCCGGCCATCAGCAGGTGCCACCGGCTGACGGCCAGCTCAATGCCCCACTGGCTTTTTTCGATAAACTCTCCCTGCCGCCCTTCCCGGGGCAGGGCTGTGCTCTTGTCATTCCTCAGTTTCAGTGCCATATCTTCCTTGTCCTTTTCGCGCGGTTGCCTGACCGCGCCCCGCAGCGCCTTTTGAAAAAGCCGCAATTGCTGCGAGGCCTTCAGTCCTGCCGCTCCTTCTTAAAATAATCTATAATGGCGTCCGCAATGCGGCGGCTTGCCTGCCCGTCCCCGTAGGGGTTGCTGGCATGGGCCATGCGGGCATACTCTTTTTCGTCTGTAAGCAGTTCCCGGATAAGGGCATAAATGGTTTCTTCCCCTGTGCCAGCCAGCTTCAAGGTGCCAGCCGCAATGCCCTCCGGGCGCTCGGTGGTGTCCCGCAGGACGATAACCGGCTTGCCCAGGGAGGGGGCTTCCTCCTGGATGCCGCCGCTGTCCGTCAGGATTAAGGCAGAGCGCGCCAGCAGGTTGTGAAATTCCACCACTTCCAGGGGCGCAATGAGCCGCACCCGGTTACAGCCCCCCAGCTCTTCCTCCGCCGCCTTCTGCACCAGGGGGTTCAAATGCACAGGATATACCATCTTCACATCCGGGAACTCCTCGATAATCCGCCGGATAGCCCGGAACATGCGGTGCATAGGTTCCCCCAGGTTTTCCCTGCGGTGGGCTGTAAGCACAATAAGCCGGGAGCCTGCGGCCCATTCCAGCAGCTCGTCGGTGTAGTCCTGCCGCACAGTGGTGGAGAGTGCGTCTATAGCGGTGTTGCCTGTCACCACAATGGTTTCCGGCCTCTTTCCCTCCCGCAGAAGGTTCTGGCGGCTTAATTCTGTAGGGGCAAAATGCAGGTCTGCCATGCACCCCACAAACTGCCGGTTCATCTCCTCCGGGAAGGGGGAATACTTGTCCCCTGTGCGCAGGCCCGCTTCCACATGGCCCACTGCAATCTGGGCGTAATAGGCTGCCAAGGCCCCGGCAAAGGTGGTGGTGGTATCCCCGTGCACCAAGACTATGTGGGGGTTTGCCTCCTGGAGCACGCTTTCCAGCCCTTTTAACACCCGGGCGGTGATGTCGGAGAGCGTCTGGCCCTGGCGCATAATGTCCAGGTCAAAGTCAGGGCGGATGGCAAAGGCCCGCAGCACCTGATCCAGCATCTGCCTGTGCTGGGCGGTAACGCACACAAGGCTTTCAATTCCCTCCCGTTTTTGCAGTTCTTTCACCAGGGGCGCCATTTTTATGGTTTCCGGCCGGGTGCCGAACACAGACAGTACACGGATTTTTTTCATAGCATTCAATCCTTCCTACAGTATACGCAAGCTTTCTCAATTTAATGTCTACAATTTTTTTACAAATCCCTTACAGGTGTGACACCTGGCCCAAGACGTGGGCAGCGTAAGCAGAAATCTTTCGCTGCGGAATGCGATTCCGCGCTTACGCTTATTATCGTGTGTCCGGGGCGCTCCCGCAAGCGTAACGCTGCGTCTGAGATGCGGGCAACGTGACGCTGCATCCAAGACGCACCAACGTGACGTTGGATCCGAGACGCGGGCAGCGTATGCGGGAATTTTTCGCCGCAAAATTTGCGGCTGCACACTCCTTCGCGTGCCCGAGACGCTCTCGGAACACATCTTCTCCGGGTATGGCGGGCCTAAATGACAACTTGGTTACAAAGATGACAAACCGTTTACAAAACCACAGGTTTAGTGTGAATAATTTTGTAATTTAACAATTTGTTCACATTTATATAGTGAATTATAATCACCAAAATGCAAGCTGTCCGGAGAAATCCTGCAAAACCGCCCGCCGCCCCAAGTGTAAAAAGGCCCGCCAAAAAGGGGGCCTTCTTGCATTACTTCCTAGCTGCCTTGCGCACTTCGCCCAGGAATTTCACGTTGGATCGCCAGAAGCGCTTTAAGCGGGAAGGCTCCCGCAAAATACGGTACAGCCATTCCGTATTGGTCTTGACAAAAAGGGCGGGCGCCCGGCGCTTCATGCCGCTGAGCACGTCGAAAGATCCCCCTACCCCCATAAGCACGCCCTTTGTAAAATCCTGCAGATGGCGGTGGATGAGAAACTCCTGGGCCGGCACGCCCAGGCCCACCAGCACCAGGTCCGGGGAGAGAATGGCAATTTCCTTCATGATGGAGTCCTTGTCCCCGTCATAGCCGTTATGGTAATGGAGGGTCATGGCAGGATAGTGGGCTTTCAGGTTTTTGGCCAGGGTGGACACCACTTCCTCCTTGGCGCCCAAAAGGTACACGCTTTTGCCGGAACGGCCCGCGCTGTGCAGCAGCTTGTCTGCCAAGTCCACCCCGGTTATCCGCTCGGTAACGGGCAGGCCCAGCATTCCCATGGCCTTCACCACGCTGATGCCGTCGGGCACAATCTCCGCGTCCGCAGACAGCAGCAGCTCCCGGGCCTTTTCGTCCCGGCCCGCTGCCATCAAGATTTCCGGGTTTGCCGTTACAACGAACATGCGCCTGCCGCTTTCCATGGCGGACTCCGCCTTTTGGCAGAACTCCTCTGCGGAGCCGGGGAATACCCGGCGGAAATATTCTTCCATGGGCCAAACCTCCCTTACACTGTAACGCTATTCCTTCTCTTCGTCAAAGTCGTACAGGTTTTCCCTGCCAAAGGCTTCCGTGCTTTCAGAGGCCTTGAGGAACACCGTGATAGTCTGGAAAATCAGCTTCAAATCCTGCCAGATGCTGTAGTTTTCAATATACATCAAGTCCATAACAAGCTTGTCCTTGGGGGAGGTGTTATACTTGCCGGAGATTTGGGCAAGGCCTGTAAGCCCTGCCTTCATCCGCAGGCGGTAGGAAAATTCCGGCAGGTCGCTGGTGTATTTCTCCACGTTCTCCAGCATTTCCGGCCGGGGGCCTACCACAGTCATGTCCCCCTTTAAGATGTTCAGCATCTGGGGCAGCTCGTCTATGCGGAATTTCCGCAGGATGTTGCCTACCTTTGTAATGCGGTCGTCGTTTTCCGTCACAGATTTGTGGATGGAGTTTTCCTCTTTCATGGTGCGGAACTTGTACACCTGGAACACCCGCCCGTATTTTGTCAGGCGCTTCTGCTTGTAAAACACCTTGCCCCCGTCCTCAGCCTTGATGGCAACGGCGCAGACCAGCATAATGGGGCTGGTAAGCACCAGGGCGAACAGGGAGATGGAAATGTCCATCAGGCGCTTTATAATGCGCTGCTCCATGGTTAAGTCCTTTGCCATGTGCATCACCAGGGACTTGTCGTCCAGGGTGACGTATTTGGCCCCCTGGCTTACCACGTCGATCATCTCGAAGTTGTAATAGATGTTCTTCTGGGTCTGATAGCAGAAGTCGATAAGGCTGGTGCGCTCCCGGGTGGGCACATCGTAAAGGAACACCGTGTCGTTGCGGGCTATCACGTCCAGCACCTTAGGGGAGTCGTACCGCACTGTTTCCGTAATGTTATACTGCTTCTTAAAGCGCTTTATCTTGGGGATAATGCTGCCCAGGCTCTCCCGGGAGGAGGATATCACGCAGCAGCGCTCTGGCGGCTCCAGGGAAAAATAAATGAAATTGCCAAAATAAGAGAAGAAAACAATGACAATTACCTGCAGCACCATCACCAAAAGCAGCAGATGGGGCGTCTCATAGACGAAATGATCGTTGTTAAACTGGCTGGTGTTCATAATGGACAACTGCAGGTGGGTGACCAGGTCTGTGATAATGGTGGCCAGGGCCATGGAGTGGACAATGGGCTTTGATTTCTGGGCGCCTACGGCATAGCCGCCGTACACGGACATCAGCGCAATGCCCAGCACAATAAACGTGACCATGGTGACGCCTGTGGTGCGGGAGAGGTTCCAGAGCCAGGGGTTATGGATGCCGAAAATCCCGAAGAAAATGCCGAACAGGGCGGCAAACAGGGCCAGCTTTAATATAAACACAATGGAACGCTTTAATTTTTTAATTGTATGCATGGCAAAAACTCCATCCGGCAGCGGGGAAAAATTGGCGGAAACCGCCGCGCTTTGCCCCCATTATAGCAGAACAGGGCGAAAAAAGCAAAACCTACCTTCCTATTCTTCCCGAAAGCTCTACCGCTTGTGCAGTTTCCATTTTTTTACACTATATGCGGATTCCTGCCAAAGCCGTTACCGGTTTAAATCCTTCTTTATCTGGGTGGTGGAGATTTCCGGGGTGCGGGACAGGTAAACCACCTGGCACTGCTCTTTCAGAAAGTCAAACTTCCCTTCCCAGTCGTCCCCCATAACAAAGGTGTCAATGTGGTATTCCTTTACGTCTGTCTTTTTCTGCTCCCAGTTTTCCTCCGGGATAACCAGATCCACATAGCGGATGGCCTCCAGGAGCTGCTTGCGTTTTTCATAGGAGAAATAGCATTTCTTCTGCTTTTCGTTCCAGTTAAACTCATCTGTGGACAGGGCCACTATCAGATAGTCCCCCAGTTCCTTGGCCCTGCGCAGCAGGTTGATGTGCCCGTAATGTAAAAGATCGAAGGTGCCATAAGTGATAATGCGTTTCATAAAAAAGTCGCCATGCGATACCAAAAATCCCGCAAAAAGGTGGAAGCCCTGCCCCTTTGCCCGGTACCGTTCCTTTCTGTTTATTTTTTATAGTTAACACAGTTCAAAAGAGGTATACCTCTTTTGAACCAAGCGGCATAACCGTCCAGCTTGAAAACCGGTATCTACCGATTTTCAAGTGTGTTTACTATACCCAGCTTTGCCCGCCTTGCTTCCAGGAAGTCTGCCGTATGGCCTGCTGCCCGGCCTGTTTCCGTTATGCCAAACTCCGCCTGGAAACGCTCCAGGGCCTGGGCCTGGAAGGCTTCGTCAAAGCCCAGCACAGCCTGCTCCAGGGCGTCATTGTCCTCTGCCCGGGGATAGGGGAGCCTGTCCAGGTCAAAATAGAAGTTCCGGTCGTCCTTATAGGCGGCAATGTCGTTTACATAGAGGAAACAGGGCTTTTGGGTGTTCATATAATCGAACATCACAGAGGAGTAATCTGTGAACAGGGCCTCGCAGGCCACGTACAGCTCCTGGATGTCCGGGTAATCCGAGGCGTTTCGCACCACCTGGGGATCCAGGCGCAGCTCCCCGGCCCGGGCCGCTATATTGGGGTGAAGCTTTGCCAAAAGCAGCCATTCCCCGCCAAAGCGCTGCCCCAGGGCCTTTGCGCACCGGGCATAGTCCATGTCGTAGGCGGAAAGGCCGTTATCCTTGCGGAAGGTGGGGGCATACAGGGCCAGCCGCTTCCCAGAAGGGATTCCCAAGGCCTCCCGCACCTTTTCCGCCACTTCCGGATGCTTTCCAAACAGCAGGTCGTTGCGGGGGAAGCCGTATTCTAAAATTTCCCCTGCAAACCAGAAGGCCCGGCGGTATATTTCCGTCAGGAAGCGGCTGTTTGACAGGAACACGTCCGCCATGGCGGAATCCTTTTTCGCCGCCCTGATATAATCTGCCGGCAGGGCGTCTATAGCGTCCTTTTCAATGCGCTTTAAGGGGAAGCCATGCCAGGTTTGGACATAGCAGGTGGCCCCACGCTTCTGGGTGTAAGCCCACTTGCGGCAGCAGTCCACCCACACCCCGGCTGTACACAGGTGGTAGATGGCTTCCGGGCTTTCACAGGCCACAGGGATGATGCCTGCGGGCAGGGCGTCCTTCTGGGACATGTCCTTTACCACCCAGTACACCTTCCAGCCCCGGCGCAGCAGCTCCAGGGCAATGGCCCCGGGGCTGTCGGAAAGGCCGCGCCCGTAAAAGCTTTGGCACACGGCTTTGTTCTGATCCTTTGGCAGCAGGGAGTATAGCTGCCAGAGGCTGTTGCGTTTTGCTTTTCCTAAAAGGCCCACGCCCATCTCTCCTTTTCCGCTTTATTTTTCCGGCTGCCTGGGGCTGGCCCGGAATTTCTTCCTGTTTCGCAGGATAACCGCCACCCGGAAGGCCAGGATGGAAAACTCCGTCACGCTGGAAAGCATGCACAAAGCCAGCAGGCCTATGCTGTGGGTAAGCCACGCGGCGGCAATGCCCAGCAGGAAAACCGCTGTGCCGAACACCACAGAGATGTTGGCATACTTTGTAAGCCCCATAGCCCCTAAGGTGGGATATCCCAGCACGTAATTGGGGAAACAGAACACCGCCACCGGCATCAGCATCCGCAGGGGCGGGGCCACGCCCCTGCCCTCCGGGCCAAGCCACAGCACCAGCAGAGGCTCCGCAAAAATGAACACTACGGCGCACCCGGCTAAAATGACCGGGTATACAAAGAGCAGGGCTTTTTTCACAATGCTAAAATTCCGGTTCTTCATCATGTGGGGGTAAAGGCTGTCCGCAATGGGGGACATGCCGGAGCGGGCCACAGTGATAACCTTGTCCGCGTTGGTGTAAAGGCCTGTTACCGCGTCCCCGGCAACAGCCTTTAAAAGCACGCCGTTTAAGCTGGAGTTGACAGAGCCTGCCACCTTGGAGAGGAAAAACTGGGAGGATTCCTTTACCTCCGCCCAGATTTCCCCGGGCCTTACCTTTGTAAAGCCCACCTTCACCCGGGTGAACAGGTGCCAGTATACAAAGGCCAGGGCGCCTCCGTTTCCAAGGGCTGTAAACAGGGGCACTTTATAGTAGTCCGCCGGCTCCCGGATGAACAGGAAAATCATGATGGTGGCAAATATCTTGATGGAAACCGCCCGCACCGTAACGGCGGACATCTGCTCCAGGCCCCGGTACATAAAGTCTGGCAGGAAGGATCCCATGCACACGGAGAGCAGGTAGAACACATATACCATCAGCTCGCCCTCCCCGGTGAGGCTGGGGGCGATAAAGGCCAGCAGCACCCCAAAGGACAAAACCATGAACAGGGACTTTGCCGCCACCACGCAGGTGAGCACCCGGGAAAGATAGGCCCTGTCCTCCCTGTGCTGGGAAATTTTCGCTGTGGCGGAGAGGATGAAGCCGAAGTCGATAAACATCTGGAAAAAATTCGTGGCATAGGCCGCCGCGCCCAAGGCCCCCACCTTCTCCATGCCCAGCACCCGGGTCTGGAACCCCTGGGTGAAAAAGCCCAGGGCCATGGTGGAGAACTGGAGGATATACAGCATAATGGTGTTTTCCAGCAGGCCGTGGCGGGCGCGGCCCCGCCATTTTTCTCGCAGGCTCATATGGCGCCCCCCCTATCCCTTGATTTGAAACAGCAGGCGGACAAGCCCGTACAGCCGTTTTTCCACCAGGGCCAGCAGCAGGCGCTGCTTTTTTGTCAGCCGCCGGAGATAAGCGCTTTGGCGAAAGCCTGGGAAAGCCTTTTCCGTATAAGCCCGGAACCGCCCTAAAAGGGGGCTTTTTGTATCAAGCCTTGCCACCCGCACAGAGGCGGTCAGGTATACGTGGAACAGGGTGAGGTAGCACAGCTCCTCCTGATACCGGGGGAAAAGCCCTTGCGCCCGGAAATATCCCAGCAAGTCCTCAAAGGCCTCCACAATTTCCACGTTGCGTTCCAGGTTGATGCTGGACATGATGGAGCCGGCCCGCTGCAGATAGTTATACCCCACATAGTCGATAAATACCACCTGGCGGCAGGCGGCCATCAGCTTGGGGGTGGTGCGCACGTCCTCATACCACACCCGGGGGGGATACAGCACGCCGGTTTTCTGGAACAGCTCCGCCCTGTACAGCTTGTTCCAGGCGCAGGGGGCGGCAAAGAGCATGTCCCGCTGATCTTCCGGCACAAGGGGCGTATCAAAGGGCAGGCTTTCCCGGAAGGTACCCAGCACCTGGCCCCCTTCGTTCACAGTCTGGAAGGCAAACACTGCCATGTCCGCGTCATGCTTTTGGGCGGCGTTATAGGCGCGCTCCAGGGCTTCCGGCTCCAGCCAGTCATCACTGTCAGGAAAGAGGAGCCACTGGCCCTTTGCCTCCCGGATGCCGGTGTTCCTGGCCCCGCCCAGGCCCTGGTTTTCCTGGCGGACAACCCGTATCCGTCCGTCCTCCCGGGCAAGGCGCTGGCAGATTTCCCCGCTCTTGTCTCTGGATCCGTCATCCACCGCCACTATTTCAAAATCCCGGAAGGTCTGGCCCAGCACAGAGCGCAGGCACTTCTCCACATAAGCTTCTACATTATATACTGGTACGATTACACTGATTGCAGGCATACTGCCTCCTTCAGGGGAAAGGCCCCGTCAAAAATTATCATGGGAATGGATAGGAGTATTATACACGTTTCCTTTCCATTTTGCAAATCCTGCCAGCCCGGGCCGATTTCATTTGACATTTCCCCTGGAGATCGCTACAATGGAGGAAGAAAAATATGCTCTGGAAAGGGGTGCGGGCAAAATGAAATGGATGATAGCTTCAGACATACACGGGGCGGCAGGGTTCTGCGGGCAGATGCTGGAGGCCTTCCGGATGGAAAAGGCAGACAGGCTGCTGCTTTTGGGGGATCTGCTCTACCATGGACCCCGGAACAGCCTGCCGGAGGGATATGACCCCCAAAAAGTGATCGCCCTGCTTAACGGGGCAAAGGAAAAGCTTTTCTGCGTGCGGGGCAACTGCGAGGCAGAGGTGGATCAGATGGTGCTGGAGTTCCCGGTGCTGGCGGACTTCTGCCTGCTGGAAGCGGCGGGGCATCTGGTGTTCGCCGCCCACGGCCATCACCACAACCTGGAAAACCCGCCCTCCCTGGGGAGCGGGGATGTGCTGCTTCACGGGCACACCCACGTGCCTGCCAAGACAGGGCGGGACGGCTGGTGGTATGTAAACCCGGGATCGGTTTCCCTGCCCAAGGAGGGCAGCGCCCGGGGATATATGACACTGGAAAAGGGCGTTTTCACCTGGAAAACGTTAGAAGGCCAGGCCTATGACAGCCTGGCGCTATCCTAATCTACAATTGTATAGGCGAAATTTTCCCAGTGCAGCCGGGTGCCGATGTCTGTGCCCTCTGGCAGCAGGGCCACGGCAATGGGCATAGGCTCCCCGGGGGCGGGCAGATCGGTGCGCAGCAGGGTGGCATAATCCCCCGCAATGATTTCCACAATGTATTCATAAGGCCCCATAACAAAATCCCTCCGCTTTGTTTTCTTTCAAGTATACCCCATGGAGGGGCCGGGCGCAAGCGCGGAAAGGAGCGTTTTTATGCAAATTCTTACTTTTAAGCCCTTCCCGGAAACGGACGGGGAGGTGACAGCCTATCTGCACACGCCCATTATGGAGATGGGAAAGCGCCGGGAAATTTTCCCCGCTGTGGTGGTGTGCCCTGGGGGCGGATACCGCTTCTGCTCCCAGCGGGAGGACGAGCCTGTGGCCATGGCTTTTTTCGGCCGCGGCTATCAGGTTTTCGTGCTCCATTATTCCACAGGCCCGGAAAAGGCCCGGAACTTCCTGCCTTTGGCGGAAGCCTCCAAGACCGTTTCCCTGCTGCGGGCTAACAGCGCCCAGTGGCGGGTGGATCCCGGACACATTGCGGTGTGCGGCTTTTCCGCCGGCGGGCATCTGGCAGGCTCTTTGGGCACCATGTGGAAGGATCCGGAGCTTTTGCGGCGCTATGATTTCCAGGACGGCAGCAACCGCCCGGACGCCATGATTTTGTGCTATCCGGTGGTGCTGGCAGGCCGCTTTGCCCATGTGGAATCTACGGAGAACGTCAGCGGGCATAAGCAGGGGGAGCCGGGGTATGACTATTTCTCCTTAGACAGGCATGTTGGCCCCCACGCCTGCCCGGCCTTTTTGTGGCACACAGCGGAGGACGACGTGGTGCCGGTGGAAAACACCATTGCCATGATGGCGGCTTTAAGCCGGGAAAAAATCCCTTTTGAGGCCCACGTGTTCCCCAGCGGCCCCCATGGCATGTCTGTGTGCACCCAGGAGGTGGGCAGCCTGGACAGGCATAACGCCCGGTGGGTGGATTTATGCCTTGCCTGGCTGGACAGGGAGTTTGGCTATTGCCTGTAGTGGCTGCGAAAAAACAAAAAATAAGAATGGTTCCTACTTTACAAATGGAAAATTCTGTGTTATACTGTCTGTAGAATATAAGAAGATCAGGCGTGTTTACTGGCAAGAAGGCAGGTGTTTATGGAACGCAAAGAGCATTTCAGCCGCAAGCGGGCGGCTATTTTGGAAGCGCTGCAGGGCACGAAGTGCCACCCTACGGCAGACTGGGTGTATCAGCGGCTGAAGCCCCAATATCCCGATTTGAGCCTGGGCACAGTGTACCGCAACCTGAACCGCTTTTGCGAGACAGGGCAGGCTATCAGCCTGGGGGTTATTGACGGTTACGAGCGTTTTGACGGGGACACCAGCCCCCATGCCCACCTGGTATGCCGCCAGTGCGGAAGCGTGGTGGATATTTTCGAGGTGCCCTTTGAAAAAGAGCTGTTTGAGGTGGTTTCCCAGCGGGCCGGCTGCCAGGTGGAAAGCGCCAGCATCACCTTGCGGGGATTATGCCCTGGGTGTGTAAAAAAGGGGAAAACAGCCTAAACTATATTGTATCAGGCAAAAGGCGGCAACGCTTTTTATAAAAATTTATCATTGTGAAAAACAGGAGGAAACTGACATGAAGAAGTTTGTTTGCCAGATCTGCGGCTATGTACACGAGGGGGATTCCGCCCCGGAGAAGTGCCCTGTCTGCGGCGCCGCCGCTGAGAAGTTCACCGAGCAGGCTGGCGAGATGACCTGGGCTGCCGAGCATGTGGTGGGCGTAGCCAAGGGCGTAGATGAAGAAGTCCTGCAGGGCCTGCGGGAAAACTTCCAGGGCGAGTGCACAGAGGTTGGCATGTATCTGGCCATGGCCCGTGTAGCCCATCGCGAAGGCTATCCCGAAATCGGCCTGTATTGGGAAAAGGCCGCCTATGAAGAGGCAGAGCATGCCGCCAAGTTTGCCGAGCTGCTGGGCGAGGTGGTCACCGACTCTACCAAGAAGAACCTCCAGATGCGCGTAGACGCTGAGAACGGCGCTACCGCTGGCAAGATGGCCATCGCCAAGAAGGCCAAGGAGCTGGGCCTGGACGCTATCCACGACACCGTTCACGAGATGGCCCGGGACGAGGCCCGCCACGGCAAGGCATTCAAGGGCCTGCTGGAGCGGTACTTCGGCTAAGAAAAAATGCTGTAAAGCCAAAGGCTTTTGAAAAAACAGTGGGATGTCAGAGTAATCTGGCATCCCACTGTTTTTGTGCAGAACCGCACTTGCATACGGGCATTAATCTTTCTTTTTTGTAAATATAAATTTATCTCCGTGTATAGATTAAATCCGTCATGCCATTATATGACTGCGCATGAATTAATCTTAGAGGAATCTCCTGTTTTGTATTTCCCAAAAGCCGAATGCCGGCGCCTAAAAGCGTGGGAATTACGGTAATATAATAACGGTCAATTACATCCTCATTTACTAACTGTTGGATAAGATTGGCTCCGCCACATATCCATATATCTTTTCCGTTTTTTCTTTTAGGCTTTTCGCCAAATCAACAGGATCCCTGTTTACAAACTGTATTTTTGCAGAAGAAGCCTGCTTATTATGCGTAATAACATAAGTTGTAAAATTTTTATACACCCACGCTTCAGGCGAAAGCTCTGTAACAATTTGATGATTAAGTATTCCACCCCATTAAAATTGTATCAATAGTCTTTGCAAATTCAGAGTAGGCATCCATATCCTCATCGTTGCTGCTCTGCCCTTTGAGCCAATCAACGCCGCCCTTGCTGTCAGCAATGTATCCATCAAGGCTCATGGCAATAAACAAAGTAATTTTCCTCATGCTTTTTGTCTCCTAAAACCTAAATTTGTTAAAGAAATTATATACAGCTATATAAACATGCAATAAAAAGACAGCAAAACAGTTTTGCCATCTGCTGATAACAGCATCACCGCTGAACGAAGCGGAAATGCGCCTTGCCTTTTAACCGCCCTAGGCAAAATGCCAGTCTGGCAGAAGCTCTAAGGCGTCGGCAAAGGCCCGCGTGGTGGGAGCGCCGGAGATGATGGGATAATATAAAAGGAACAGGCCCAGGCAGCCGGCGCAGAACACAAACAGGAAAGCTGGGACAAGAGGCAGTTCCGCCGCGGGAGCGCCCTCCCGGCCTGCGCCCAGGCGGATGCTGCGGGAGAAAAGGGGCGTTTCCTCCCAGCGTCCCACTGCTGCCAGCAGGGCCAGCACCAGGAAGGGCACAGCAGTGAAATAATGGTAGATGAAGGTGAGCCGGGGCACCAGCACCCAGGGCAGGTATACGGAAAGGTAGCCTGCTAGCAGCAGGGCGCAGTTTGCCCGCCTGTCCCGCAAAAGCAGGACTGCCGCTCCCGGCAAGGCCAGCAGCCCCGCCCACCAGAGCAGGGGGCTGCCCATGGCGGAAATGGTGCTGTAGGCCCCTTCCCCGCCGCCGGCAAAATACCAGATGGGCCGCAGGTCAACAGGCCATTCGTACCAGGGGGAGGCGAAATAGTGCTCTGCCTGCAATTGGGCATGATAGTGAAACATGTTCGTCTGGTAGTTCCAGAAACTCCCCCAGATATTGCCTGCGTTGTGGGGCAGGGTGGTCATGGGCAGGAAGGCGCAGAAATACAGGACAAAGGGGATGAGGACAAAGAACAGGCAGCACCAGCCGCACAGCTTCCCAGCCTTTATAAGGGCGGGGCGCATGTCCCGGCCTGCCTGCTTTTCCTCCCTTAGCTGTATCCACAGCTTCCAAAAGTACAGCACCGCAAGGCCCACAGCGCCGTAAGCGCATGTCCACTTGGAGGCAATGCCCAGTCCCGTGAAAAGCCCGGAAAGGGCCAGGGGGGGAAGCAGCCGCCTCCAGCCGTCCCGGAGGATGTCCTGGCGGAGGAAAGCCCACATGCAGCTATACATCAGCAGCAGGAAAAATACGGCATAGGTGTCGATGGTGGCAATGCGGGTTTGGGTGAAGTGCATGAAGTCAAAGGCAAAGAGGAAGGTTCCCATGGCGCACAGCCAGGTTTTGCCCAAAAGCTGCTTTGCCAGATAGTAGAACACTGGCAGCATCAAAACCCCGAACAGCGTCCCCATAAAGCGCCAGCCAAAGGGGTTCATGCCAAAAAGGGAGATGCCCAGGGCAATGATGTATTTGCCTAAAGGCGGATGGGTGTTTTCATATGGCTCCAGGCCCTGAAGGTGTTCATAGGCTGTGCGGGCATGGTAGATTTCATCGAAATAGGCAGAGTTTTCATAGGTGGTGGAAAGGGGCACAGCCCCCTGCTCGTCCACAAGCTTTTCAGCCCCGGGGCCTTGGGCTGTGAGAGGCAAAAGGCCGCTTCCGTCAGAAAGGCCGATTTCATTGATGGCGGTAAAGCTGTCCGGGGCTGTAAGGCGCACATACCGGGCCTTTTCCGGCAAAGAGAACTGCTGCCAGGCAAACACATAGCATTCCGGCAAAGTGCCGCAGTCTGTCCAGGCCTGCCCGTCCCCGCTCACCTCCACCTGCACCTGGGTTCCCACCCGGGCGGCATAGCCCTGGACGTCCGGGGCTATGCCCGCGCAGTAGTGGAGGGCGTCGGCCTCCCCCTGGGCTTCCAGCACAGCCTGCTCCCCTTCAAGAGGCGTCCAGGGGCTTATGGCAGCCGTATGCCCTCCCAGGTTCCAGAAGGCTGTCCCCGCATAGCACAGGGTGACAAGGGCCATGCACAGCCAGTCGGCCCGGCACATTTTTGCGCCCTTGGGGAAAACCCAAGGCTTGCCGGCGGCGCGTTCCCTTTGGGGCGGGCAGATTTTCCCCCGGATATAGACAGAATATGCCACATAGAAAAAGTATCCCAGGGTGCCTGCCTGCAAAAAGGACTGCACCTGCACTGTCCAGTGGTTGGGATCGTAATTGTTTCCCAGATAGTGGAAAATCCACAGCACATGGGCCACGTTCAGGTAATTGATGCCGCAGGCAAGGCCATAGGCCCACAGCAGGCGCTTGTCCCCTACGGCGATAAAGGCCAGCAGCAAAAACAGGAACATGGGGAACAGATACCGCTCGTGCATTTTCACGCCGAACAGGTACATTACGGCCATGAGCACAGAAGGGCAGATGAAAAGGCAGTCCTTCCGCCGGGAAAGGAATATAACAGCCCCGCAGCAGGCGGTGGCCAGGACAGGGGCGGCAAGGGTCAAAAGGGTTTTATGCAGGCCGGGGCCGGGAAGATACTGCCAGTGTTTGCCAATAAGCGCCCAGAAGTTGTAGGCGTTTAAGGAGTAGTAGTCATAATACTCCAGGGTGGCCCGGTATTTTTCAATGAGCCAGAGGAAGTTGAAGCCCTTGGTAAAAGGCAGGGAGCACAAAAGGATGGCAAAGAGGGCGCAGGCAATCCCCAGCCCTAATCCCGCCCAGCGCCTGCGCTTGAGGGCAAAGAACAGGTACAGGGGGGCGAAAATCAGCATCTGGGGCTTGCAGATAACGGCAAGGCCGTAGATAAGGCCGGAGAGGGGATATTTCTCCTTATAAAGCAGCAGCACAGAGCCTAGCAGCAGGGCGGTGCAGAAGGAATCCACCTGGCCCCACTGGGCAGAGTTTACCAGCACAGCAGGGCAGAACAGATAGGCCCCGCTTACAAAAAGGGCGGCCCTGTCCCCTATCCGGGGGCGGCCCAGCCGCAGCAAGGCCCAGCCGCAGAGGAGATCCGCGAAAATGGCCGGGGTTTTCATCAGAAGGGTGTAGCCCCCGCTTGCCTCCGGCAGGCCCAGAAGCAGCCTTATCCTGTCCAGCAGCCCCAGCACATACAGGTAGCCCGGGGGATAGTCCAGGTAAATATCCTGCTGGTACAGCCGCTTAAAGCCCACCTCGTTTAAAATGCGGCCCCAGCTTTTAAAGGTGTCGATATCTGTCTGGTAGCCCTGGGTGTAATATCCCAGCAGCAGGCGCAGCAAAAAGGCGGAAAAAAGCAGAAGCCCGCCCCAGAGGGCGAACCTGTCCAGCGCGGCTTCCTTTTGGCGCCTGCCGCCCTGGTATACCAGCAGGGCGGCAAAGGTGATGGATACAATGATTTCAATTCCCATAGGCGGCGTTGCGTTCCTTTCGTTTTGCAGGGAAGCGCCTGGCTGAAAACAGCCGGGAAACCCGCTGTGTAAAAAGGCCGGGCGCTCTTGTTCTTTTTAGAGTCTGTTTTAAAACCGGAGAAATGCCAGTATTTTTGTTCAGGGCGGGCGGTTTCAAGGCGAAAACCGCAAGAGATACTTTCGTATTTCGAGGATTTTTAACACAGAAACCGCTTGTCACTGGACAAAAAGACGGTTTTTCGGAGTTTTAAGACAGACTCTAGGGCTTGACGGCATGGAATTTTCAGTGTAAGCTTATTTGTACCAGTATATCCCTTTCAGGCGGGAAAGTCAAATTTCCAGACGGCCTCCCGCCCTTTCAGGAAGGGCACATCCCATACATAACAGAAAGGAACGATACGGCTGTGCGCAGCCTGTATCACATGGTGATTTTTTATGAGCCAGCCCTGGATGCAATTTCACGAAAACCCACAGCTTCTCCATGTGGGCGCCATGCCAAACCGCAGCTATTACCTGCCCTGCGCCTCTGAAAAGGAGGCCCTGGGGGAGCAGTCCGGCAGGATGTTCTCCTTAAACGGGGAATGGGCCTTCCAGTATTACGAAAGCTTTTCAGAGGCTGTCTCTCCCCAGGGGGAGCTGGGCTTTGACGAGGCGGACATGGACGCCATCCCGGTGCCCTCCTGCTGGCAGAACCAGGGATGGGGCCGGCATATGTACACTAACATCCGCTATCCCTTCCCGGTGGATCCCCCTACAGTGCCGGAGGAAAACCCCTGCGGGCTGTATGTGCGCCATGTGGAAATCTCCGGGGAGAGCCTTTCCGCCCGGTGGTTTTTAAACTTTGAGGGGGTAGACTCCTGCTTCTACCTGTGGGTGAACGGGGAGTTCGCGGGCTACAGCCAGGTTTCCCACTGCACCTCGGAATTTGAGGTGACAGGGCTTTTGCAGCCCGGGGACAATGAAATTGCGGTGCTGGTCCTGCAGTGGTGCGACGGCAGCTATCTGGAGGATCAGGACAAGCTGCGCATGAGCGGCATTTTCCGGGACGTGTACCTGTTGGCAAGGCCCCAAAGCTTTTTGTGGGACTACTTTGTAAAAGAAAGCTTCTCAGAGGATTTTAAAGAGGCCGCCCTTTCCGTAGAGCTGGAAACCATGGGGGACGCGGAGGTGTTCGCCTCCCTTTACAGCCCCCAGGGGAGCCTTTTGGCCACAGCCGGGCCGGAGCGGGAGAAGTTCACCTTTTTGGTGGAAAACCCGGCGCTGTGGAACGCGGAAAGCCCTGTCCAGTATACCCTGGTGCTGAACACCCGGGAAGAGTATATTGCCCAGCAGGTGGGCCTGCGGAAAATTGAGGTGCAGGACGGAGTGGTGCTCTTAAACGGCGTGCCCATTAAGTTCCGAGGGGTGAACCGCCACGACAGCGACCCGGTGACAGGCTACACCATCAGCCGGGAGCAGGCCCTCCGGGATCTGGCCCTGATGAAACAGCATAACATCAACGCCATCCGCACCAGCCACTATCCCAACGCACCCTGGTTTTTGCAGCTCTGCTCCCGCTTTGGGTTCTATGTAATTGCCGAGGCAGACATTGAGAGCCATGGCTCTGCGGAGAAATACGGCGGGCTGGGCTTTGTGGACGGGGACGAGGCCTATGCGGACTTGGCTGATGATCCCCAGTTCTCCCTGGCGATTTTAGACCGAGTGCAGCGGTGTGTCATCCGGGACAAGAACAACGCGGCGGCTGTCATCTGGTCTTTGGGCAACGAAAGCGGCTGGGGGGAGAACTTTGAGGACGCGGGGAAATGGGTGAAGGCATACGACCCCTCCCGCCTGCTCCACTATGAAAACTTCCTCACCTACCATAAGGCCCGCACCCCGGATTTCTCCATGCTGGATCTGTACAGCCGGATGTATGCCTCCGTGCAGGAGGTGGACGCCTATTTCGGCGGCGGCGGACTGGACGAAAACCTCCAGGGCAGGCGTATGCCCTTTGTCCAGTGCGAGTATATCCACGCCATGGGCAACGGCCCTGGGGACGGGGAGGACTACCAGCAGCAGATTATGCGGTATCCCGGCTTCTGCGGGGGCTTTGTGTGGGAGTGGTGCGACCACGCCGTGTATGGGGGCCAGACCCCGGACAACAAGCCCATTTACCGCTATGGCGGGGACTTCGGGGAGTTCCCCCACGACGGGAACTTCTGCATGGACGGCCTGGTATATCCCTACCGGGCGCCCCACACAGGGCTGCTGGAATATAAAAACGTAATCCGCCCCCTGCGGGCCAGGCAGGCGGAGAAGGGCGGGAACGCCTTTGTTTTCCACAACTTCCTGGACTTTACCGACGCGGGGGAGGCGGTTTCCCTCCGGTATGAGCTTGCCCAGGACGGGGAAGTGCTGCAGACCGGGGCGCTTAGCCTGCCCTCCATCCCGCCCCACGAGGAGGCGGAGGTGGAAATCCCGGGGCTGGATATCCCGGAGGGGGGCATTGTGGCCCTTACCTTCTTCTACCTGGCAAAGGACGGCGGGGACTTCTATGAGGCGGGCCACGAGCTGGGCTTTGACCAGCTTATCCTCAGCGAGGAGCCTTTCTTCCTGGACGCTCCCGCCCAGGGGGAAGTGCGCATAGAGGAGGGGCCTTGCTCCCTCGTTATCGCCGGGGACAGCTTCCGGTATGAATTTGACAAGCGGACAGGGCTTTTCTCCTCCATGGCCTGCAAGAACAGGAACCTGCTTACCCGGCCTATGGGCTGGAACGTATACCGGGCGCCTACGGACAACGATCAGTATATAGACAAGCAGTGGACGGCTGTTGGCTATGACAGGCCCACTGTAAAGGTATACAGCGTGGAGGCCAGCCGGGGCGAAAGCGGCGGGGCAGTGCTCACCTGCCGGCTGGGGATTGCCGCGGTTTCCATCGCCAAGTTCCTGGACATTACCGCCCAGTGGCACATTGACGCCCAGGGCCGCATTGACTGCGAGCTGCACTGCCAGCGGGACGCCCGGTTCCCTTACCTGCCCCGGTTCGGCCTGCGCCTGTTTTTGCCAAAGGACTTTGGCTTTGCGGAATATTTCGGCTATGGGCCTACGGAAAGCTATGTGGACAAGCGCCAGGCCACGCGGCTGGGTGTGTATGCCCAGACTGTGGACAGCATGTTTGAGCCGTACCTCATGCCCCAGGAGAACTCCTCCCACATGGGCTGCCGCACCTGCACCGTTTCAGACGGGGCCTTTTCCCTCACCTGCGCGGCAGAGCGGCCTTTCTCCATGAACATCTCCCGCTATACCCAGGAGCAGCTAAAAAAAGCCCGGCACAACCATGAGCTTGCTCCCTGCGGGGATACGGTGCTGTGCCTGGATTATGCCATGAGCGGCGTGGGCAGCAATAGCTGTGGGCCGGAGCTTTTGGAAAAATACCGGCTGGACGCCCAGAACTTCACCTTTGCCTTCACCCTGCTGGCGGAATAGGGGAACCCATGGGCAAACCTTAAATTAGTTTTAGGTTCCACCCCTTTTTCAAAAGGGGTGGCGGGGTTCTTAGGGGCAAAGCCCTAAGCCCTGAAACCTTTAATTTTGGAGAGGAGAGACAGTATGAAAAATACGATGGAAAGGAAAGATACTGGGCACAAAGCGCTGTTATTTCATGGCTTTTTGTGCATGCCCTGTATCCCATGGCAGTTTCTTTGAACGGCGTAATCGTGCTGGACAAGCCCCAGGGCTTCACGTCCTTTGACGCGGTGGCTGTGGTGCGGGGGCTTTCCAGGGAGAAAAAAATCGGCCACACAGGCACGCTGGATCCCATGGCAACCGGGGTGCTGCCCCTGCTGCTGGGCCGGGCCGCCAAGGCCTGCGGCCTGCTGGCGGACACGGGGAAGGAATACCGGGCCTCCTTCCGGCTGGGAGAGCGGCGGGACACCGGGGACTGTACCGGGCAGGTGGTGGAGACAGACGAAACCCCTGTAAGCCGGGAAAGGCTGGAGGAGGCCCTGAAGGGCTTCCGGGGGGATATCCTCCAGGTGCCGCCCATGTATTCCGCTGTGTCTGTCGGCGGCAGGCGCCTGTATGAGCTGGCCCGCAAAGGGCTGGAGGTGGAGCGCAGGGCAAGGCCTGTCACCATTTTTTCCCTGGAGCTGGGCGCTTACGATGGGGAAGCCCGGGAAGGGGAACTGGCGGTTTCCTGCTCTAAAGGCACCTATATCCGGGTGCTCATTGAGGACATTGCCCGGGCGGCAGGCACGGCGGGCACCATGACGGCCCTGCGCCGCACCAGGGCCTGCGGGTTCTCCCTGGAGGACGCTTTGCCCCTGGAGCGCCTGAAAGAGCTGGCGGGCCAGGGGGAATTGCCTTCTGTGCTGCGGCCTGCAGACTCCCTGTTTGCCGCCTGCCCGGCGGTTTTAGTGAGCGCTGCCCAAAGCGCCCGCTTTTTGAACGGGGGCTGGCTGGACACAGCCCGTCTGCGCTTGGCCCCGCCTCCGCCGGAGGAAAGATCCCTCTGCCGGATTTACGGGCCGGAAAGGCGCTTTTTAGGCCTGGGCCGCTGGCAGGGGCAACTGGGACGGCTGGACTTTGTAAAGCTGCTGGGGGAACTGTGAGAAACAGGAAAAGCTTTCGTTTGGCTTTATAGAAACGAATGAATGGAAGAAAAGAGCGCCTTTCCCAGGTAAAAGAAAGGCGCTCTTTTTTGGCAGGCCGTCTCTTTACAGATCGGGCATTTCGTCCAAAGCTTCCAGTTGCGCCTGCTTTCCGGCAGGCCCGGCTTCCCGGAAAGCCTCTTGCAGGCGCACTAGGCGCAGCAGGGATATGAGGATGCTCACAGCCCCCAGCTTCACGTCCATCATGTCCGGCGCTTCCCCGCTTTGGGCTTCCCGGGCCGCCAGCCCTTCCGCCTGCCGCTGGAATCCGAACAGGGCGCACAGCGTGATAAGGGACGCCGCCATCCGCACGTCTTCCGGCCCTGGGCCGCAGGCTTCCTCCCCGCCTGCAAGAAGCTTTGCCCGCTCCATGTCCAGGGAGCGGTATTGCAGGGCCACCCCCATTAGGATGGCGCCCAGAAGCCCCTGGGATTCCTCCAGCAGGCGCAACGCCTCCTGCTTTTCCCGGGATGCCATATCCGGCACAGAAGCCCATAGCCCGCCTGTTCCCCGCATGTCCTCTCCCCCTTCCTCCAGGATTCTGATAGGCCAGGCGGGGGCGCTTTTGCCTGTTTTCCCGCCTGCTGGGGGAAGGGACAGGCAGACACTGTCTCCCGGCCTGGGTATGCCTGGATTTTCCCATACAGGACATTCTATGCAGCAGGGGCGGATTTTGACAAAAAAGGGCGATTCAGGCGGCGCGGCGCAAAGAGTTTACCGCCTGCGGCCCTGGGGCGCCATGCCCATGCCAGGCTCACCGCTGACAGGGGGCAGGAGGTTGTAGTTATACCGGGGGCGGTCCCCGGGCATATAAAAATAGACGAAACGGACAGAGAAAATATCGCAGACAATGAAGTTGTTGGCGTGCTCGTCATAGAGGGTGATGAAGCTGCGGCCTACAAAATAGAGCATACCCTGCTTGCGGATAAGCTCGTTGGAGCCGATGAGGAACTCGATAACCACGTAGTTTCCAATATTGTCCGCCAGAATGGCCTGCATGGAGCCTTGCATCTCCTCAGAGTCAAAGGTGGGCTGCACGGGGTGGCGGAAATTGTCCATTTCCCCCGCGCCTTCCGGCGTGCAGGTGTAGTCTGCCCGCCTGCGAAGCCGCTGCATGGCGGGAGAGTTTGTGCCCCGGTCTTTTGTGCTGTTATCCATAAGCTGTACCTCCTTCAGGTTTCCGCGTACTGGTCTGTGGGGTTATAAAAGCAGTGATCCCCGATGCGGATAACGAATTCCCCTACGGAAGAGGGGAAGTTATCCCGGCAGGTGGGCTTGAAGGGATTATAAAACCAGAGGGCAAAGCCCAGGTTTGTAAGGCGTCCCCCTGCCATGGCCCAGTCCGCGATTTGGAAATGTACGTCCGTAGGGCGCATATTGTAAAGGTTCTGCATGTTGTACTTCCCGCCTACGGTTTCCATGGCGCAGGTGAACTGCCGGGGCTGGTATACCACCTGCCGGACCGTATCCAGCCTGCCGTATTCCCCATATGTCACAATTACCCGGTTCATCACCACGCAGGCCACTGCCTGCATACCCGTCTCGCCTTCACCGCCGGCTTCACATTCCACAATGCGGGCTAAAAGCTCCCTGTCGGAAAATGCCATCGGTTTTTCCCAATCCTTCCTTCTTTTATTTTACCGCCTTGTCATATCTATGAAAGGGAAGGCCGCCGTATGCGGGGGAGGCTGGCTGTATTATCGGAGGGTTTTCCTGTAAAAAAAGCGCCGGAATATTGACACCGGGGCCGGGATTTTGTAAAATATAAGTTGGAAGAGTACGGCGGCCAAGTGCGTACATTATTGCATACAGGAGTGAAAACAGTTTATGTATCGGTGCCATGTGCATTTGTATTGGGCTGGCCCTGCCGGGGCAGAGCTGGAAGCCTTCCAGGAGGAGGCGCCCCTGGAGGGCATGACCCATGAATTTTCCCAGAGCGAGGAGCCTGTGTGCAGGCTTGCCGCCAGGGCAGACGTGATTTTTGCCGATGTGCGGGGAAAAAACCCTGAAGAATTTCTGAAGCCCCTGCTGGAGTCTAAAAAGCCAGACGGGGATTTAATTGTGCTGGCAGAACAGGAACAGGCCCCAGGATTGCCCCTTGGCGGCCTTTCAGACGTGTGGTTTCTGCCTATGGGCCAGGAAGAGGCCCGGTTCCGCTTTGCCCGGTGGCAGCAAGGGCATAAACAGAGGATGGATCTCTGGGAAACCCAGCAGTTCCTGGACGCCACCATTGACAGCGTGCCGAACCTGGTGTGGTATAAAACATGGGACGGCATACACGAAAAGGTGAACGCCAGCTTCTGCCACACAGTGGGGAAAACCCGGGAGCAGGTGCAGGGCCAGGGCCACGCCTATATCTGGGACGTGGAGGAGGACGATCCGGCCTGCATCGAATCTGAGGCGGAGGTTATGCGCACGCGGCAGACCTGCGTGTCAGAGGAGCGGATACGCACAGGCGGAGGCGAGCGGCTTCTGACCACCTACAAGTCTCCCCTGTACGACTATGACGGTTCTGTTATGGGCACAGTGGGCGTGGCTATCGACATCACCCAGGAACGCGCCTACGCCGAGGAGCTGGAGATGAAGAGCCGCACCCTGGAGACGCTGTTTACCTCCCTGGAATGCGGCGTGATGGTACATACCCTGGACGGCTCCCAGGTGCTGAGCATCAACCCGGCTGCTTTGGAAATACTGGGGTATGGCTGCCGGGAGGACATGATGGCCGGGGGCTTCCACATGATGGCAGACTCTGTGCTGGACGAGGACAAGGAGGCTCTGCGGCAGGTTATCACCTCCCTGAAAAACGAGGGGGACAGCGCCAGCGCCGAATACCGGGTGCGGCATCCTGATGGAAAAGTCATACATGTAATGGGCAACATCAAGCTGATACGGGAAAACGGAGAGCTGGTGTGCCAGCGCTTCCTGCTGGACGTGACAGAGCAGAAGCAGAAGGAGCAAAGCGAGCGCCGCCGGCAGGAGGCCCTGATACACGCTTTGAGCATTGACTATAACCTGGTGTGCTTCTTTGATTTGGAAACCGGGGAGGGCCACGCCCTGCGCATTACAGGCTGCCCTTACGGGGACTTGGACGAGGCCTTCAGCGGCCCGCTGGAGCTTTCCAAGTGCATGAGCCGGTATATAGACAACTGCGTATTCCCGGACGACCAGGACATGATGCGGGAAACAGTCTCCCAGGACAACCTTATACAGGAGCTTTCCCAGCGGCAGATTTTTTACGTCAATTACCGTACCAACTGCAAGGGTGCTGAAGATGCCCGGTATTTCCAGATGAAGGTAGTGCGCCTGGACGCGGAAGGCGAAAGCGGCCGGGTGGTGCTGGGCCTTAGGAGCATTGACGAGGAGACAAAGCTGGAGCTGGAAAAGACCAACCTTTTAAAGGACGCCCTGATGCAGGCCAACCGGGCCAGCCGGGCTAAAACTGTTTTCCTCAGCAATATGTCCCACGACATCCGCACGCCCATGAACGCCATTATCGGCTTTACGGCCCTGGCGGTTTCCCATATTGAGAGCCGGGAGCTGGTGGAGGGATATCTGAAAAAAATTATGACCTCCGGCAACCACCTGTTAAGCCTGATAAACGATGTGCTGGACATGAGCCGCATTGAAAGCGGGAAGCTGCAGTTGGAAGAAAAGCCCTGCAGCCTGCCGGAGATTCTCCATGGGCTTCGGAACATTGTGCTGGCGGACGTACACGCCAAACAGCTTGAGCTGTATATGGACACAGTGGACGTGGTGCATGAGAACATTGTCTGCGACAACCTGCGCCTAAACCAGGTGCTTCTGAACCTTTTGGGCAACTCCATCAAGTATACAGGCCCCGGGGGCATGGTGAGCATGCGCATTTCCGAGAAGCCTGGCGCGCCGGAGGGCTTTGCCCGCTATGAGTTCTGCATACGGGATACAGGCATCGGCATGAGCGAGGAGTTTGTGGCCCGCATTGCAGAGCCTTTTGAGCGGGAGCACAATTCCACCACCAGCGGCATACAGGGCACTGGGCTGGGCATGGCTATCACCAAAAACATTGTGGACATGATGAACGGCACTATTGACATAAAGAGCAAACAGAACGTGGGCACAGAATTTACGGTATGCTTCACCTTTAAGCTGGATGGGGACGTGCCGGAGTCCCAGACCATCCCCCAACTGCAGAACTGCAGGGCGCTGGTGGTAGACGATGACTTCAACACCTGCGACAGCGTTACCTGCATGCTGCAAGAAATCGGCCTGCGGGCTGAGTGGACTCTTTCCGGCAAGGAGGCTGTGCTGCGTACCCGGCAGGCTGTCATGCGGGAGGACGAGTACAGCGTTTATATCATTGACTGGCTGCTGCCGGACATGAACGGCATTGAGGTGGCAAGGCGGGTTCGCAAGGAAATAGGCGAGGAAGTGCCTATCATTGTGCTGACAGCCTATGACTGGTCGGATATTGAGGACGAAGCCAGGAGCGCGGGGGTTACCGCTTTTTGCAGCAAGCCCCTGTTCCTCTCAGAACTGCGGGACTGCCTGCAGTCTATTATCACAGAACGGGAGGACGGCGGGAAGGCGGAGGAAAAGCCTGCCCGCCGCACAGGGCATATCCTGCTGGCGGAGGACAATGAGCTGAACCAGGAAATTGCCGTGGCTATCCTGGAGGAGGCCGGGTTCACCATTGATGTGGCGGAAAACGGGCAGGCGGCTGTGGAAAAGCTGGAAAGCTCCCAGCCCGGGTATTACCGGCTGGTTTTGATGGATGTGCAGATGCCTGTGATGAACGGCTATGAGGCTACGCGGGAAATCCGCAGGCTGAAAAACAAGAAGCTTTCCCGCATCCCCATCCTGGCCATGACAGCCAACGCCTTTGAGGAGGATAAGCAGGAGGCCATCCGCAGCGGCATGAACGGGCATATACCCAAGCCCATCAATGTGGATACGCTGATGGAGGCTATGGACTCCCTGCTGGAGGAAGAAGAGTAACCGGCTGGGAATTTGTAAAGCTTGTTTGATTTTACATGTGCTTTCTTTGTGAGGGATTTGCTACGGGAGAGGCACTCATAAGATGATTTTTAGGAATGCTTTCAGGACCGGCATAGCGTATACGCTATGCCGGTTTTCCGTGCTTATTGCCTTAAGGCAATAAATAAAAAGCAAGAAAAGCCGCAGATGCCTGCGGCTTTTCCTGCTTTTCATTTCACCCCATCCGCAGCCGGGAAAAATCCGTGGACTCCTCCAGGGCTTTCACCACCTGGGCAAGGCCCTGCTGATCTTCTTCGGTAAACCGGCCCTTTTCCGGGCTGTCGATGTCCAGCACGCCTACAATCTGCCCGCCGCTGCGGATGGGCAGCACGATTTCCGACCGGGAAGCGCTGTCGCAGGCAATGTGCCCGGGGAAGGCATGTACGTCCTCCACCCGCAGGGGCTTCCCTTCTTGCACCGCGGTGCCGCACACGCCTTTGCCAATGGCGATGCGGACGCAGGCCACCCGGCCCTGGAACGGCCCTACCAGAAGGCTTCCCCTGTCCAGCAGGTAAAAGCCCGCCCAGTTGATGCGCTCCAGGCCCTCGTATAGCAGTGCCGCGGCGTTTGACAGCACAGGCACAAAGTCCCGGTCAATTTCCGCCAGAGAAGCAACCTGGCTGGCAATCAGCTTATAGTCCGGCATGTTCCTCCCCCTTTACGACAAGCGCTTGTACAGATGGTTGCCAATCATCTGGATAAGCTGTACGAATATAATCAGGATAATGGAGCACACCACCAAATAGTCCGTCCGGTACTGCTGGTAGCCGAACCGGATGGCAATGTCCCCAATGCCGCCTCCGCCTACCGTGCCCGCCATGGCGGAGTATCCCACCAGGGAGATAATCAGCAGGACAATCCCGTTTAAAATCCGGGGGATGGATTCCTTGATGTACACCCGCCACAAAATCTGCCAGTTGGAGGCCCCAAAGGATTTGGCGGCCTCAATGACGCCGGCGTCCGTCTCCCGCAGGGCGGTTTCGATAATCCGGGCGATGAAGGGGATGGCGGAAAGGGTCAGGGGCACAATGGAGGCAGTGGTTCCAATAGCCTTTCCCACCACCAGCCGGGTAAAGGGAATCACCAGCACCAGCAGGATGACAAAGGGAAAGCTGCGGAACACGTTGACAAGGAAGCTGAGTATTTCATAGACAGGCCGGATAGGGCGCAGGCCGTCCGGCGCGGTAAGCGTCAGGATAATGGCGGGGATAAAGCCGATTATCACGGACAGCAGCGTGGACCAGAACACCATATACAGCGTCTGCCACAGGGCCGTCAGAATTATCCCCGTCATGCTGGTTGTGGATGCAATGCCCATTATGTAAGCACCTCCCAGGCCACTTTTTTTGAGGACAGGAAATTGCACACCTGTTCCCTGTCCGCCTTGTCAATGTTCAGCACCAGGCTGCCGTAAACGTTCTCCCGGAAGTCCTCCAGCTTTGCCCAGCATATGCTGAAATCCTTGCCCAGCTCCCGGGCCATCTGGGTGATAACCGGCTCGTTGGAGCCTTCCCCCACAAAGAACACCTGGATGTTCACCCCGGTTCTGGGCAGCAGCTCGCTCTTGTCCCGCAGGAAAGACTGTATCTCCTTTTCCGCGGGCTTGATGAACATCTCCTCCGGCTTGCCCTGGGACAGCACGCTGCCGTTATACAGAAAGGCCACCCGGCCGCAGATTTGCTTCACCACTTCCATCTGGTGGGTCACCACAACCACTGTTATCCCCATCTCCCGGTTGATTTTCTGGAGCAGGGCCAGGATGCCCTTGGTGATTTCCGGATCCAGTGCGCTGGTGGCCTCGTCGCAAAGCAGGAACTGGGGATCCAGCACCAAAGCCCTGGCAATGGCCACCCGCTGCTTCTGCCCGCCGGAAAGCTGCCGGGGCTTCATGTGGGCCTTGTCCTCCAGGCCCACCAGGCGGATAAGCTCTTCAATTTTGTCCCGGCTCTCCTGGGAGCGGGTGTTGATGCCCCAGAACTTCATGGGCAGGGCAATGTTGCCGTACACGTCCAGGCGCTCCAGCAGGTTGAAGCTCTGGAAAATCATGCCCATGCGCTTTTGCAGGCCGCGCAGGGCGCTTTTGTCCCGGCTGTTTACCAAAGCGCCGTCTACGGTGATTTCCCCGGAATCGTAAGGCTCCAGTCCGTTTATGCAGCGCAGCAGGGTAGACTTCCCCGCGCCGCTCTGCCCTACGATGCCGTAAATTTCATGATCCTCAATAGTAAGGGAAATTCCCTTCAGGACATCCACGTCCCGAAAGGATTTCCGCACGCTGCTTATTTCAATCATGTTTTATGCCGGGTCGATAAAGGACGGGATAACCGAGCCTTTATATTTCTCCTCAATATACTCTTTCACGGCGTCGGACTGGATCGCCTTTACCAGGGCTTTTGTTTTTTCGGTTTCCTCGCTGCCCTGCTTGACAACCAGGAAGTTTGTCCGGCGGATGCTGGTTTCATCGTCAAACTCTTCAATTTCCAAAGCCGGATATTCTGTGGGCAGGTCAGCGCCGATGGCATAGTTGCCGTTGATGGCGGCAGCGTCCAAATCCGGCAGGGACAGGGGCAGGCTCGCGGCCTCCAGGGTGGTGATTTTATAGCCGTGGGGGTTTGCCTCTTTATCGTCCGTCAGGGACTCGGCGGTGGCGTTGTCATCCGTGCCATAGCTGCCCAGGGAATTGAGCAGGCCCTTCTGCACCAGCAGCTCCAGGCCCCGCTTCTCGTTGTCCGGGTCGTTGGGCACGGCGATTTCCGCGCCGTCAGGCAGTTCGGAAAGGGACGTGTACTTCTCAGAGTAGATGCCCATAGGCTCGATATGCACCCCGGCCACAGCCGCCAGGTGCAGGCCGTTGTCCTCGTTCTGACCGTTCATGTAGCCCAGTGTCTGGAAGTAGTTGGCGTCCAGCTCCCCTTCCTCCAGGGAGGTGTTGGGCAGCACATAGTCCTGGAACACCACTACTTCCAGTTCCCAGCCCTCCTCAGCCAGCACAGCCTTCACCGCGTTTTCCAGGATGTCGGCATGGGGGACAGGGTTTACGCCTACGGAAATCTTTTTGTCAGCGCTGTCAGGATTGCTCCCGGCAGCGGAGGAAGCATTTCCCCCCTGGGAGGGATCTGCCGGAGCGCCGCCGCAGGCTGTCAGGGAAAGCAGCAGCGCCAGGGTAAGTACGAGGCTTAAAAATTTGAGAACCTTTTTTCTTTTCATAATCTGGTTTCGGGCGCGGGAAGCGCCCACCCTCCTTCTGGAAAATGTAATGTTCTTTGGTACAGCCCCTATTATACGCACAGGAAGGTCATTTGTCCAATACATGGAATAAATAGTGGGTTATAGGTTCAGCCTATAACCCACTGTCTATTTGCGCCAGGTATTCCCGGATCTTTTGGATATACAGGTTCCCGATGGCGCTGGGGACAGTGTTCTTTTTCATCACATACCCAATCTCCATCCTGTCCGGCCCGTCCGGCCCGCATGTCTCAAAGGGGACTGCCACATAGTCGCTGCCGTTCAGCTCCTCGCAGATAATCCCCGAGCACAGGGTGTACCCTCCCAGCCCCACCATCAGGTTCAGCATGGTGGCCCGGTCGTTGGCCTTGATGGTGCGCCTGTATTCGCTGGTGCTGAGGATCTCCTCCGCGTAGTAGAAGGATTCCGCGTCTCCCTGCTCAAAGGAGAGGCAGGGATAGTCCTGCAAATCCGCAAAGCTGATGGAGGGCTTTTTGGCTAAGGGGTGCCCCGACCACAGGTAGACATAAGGCATGCAGGTGATAAGGGGGTAAAACGCCAGCCCGGCAGTGCGCAGCAGCTTCCCCATGACAGAGCGGTTGAAATCGCTGAAATACAGCAGGCCGATTTCGCTGCGCATAGTGGATACGTCCGCGATAACCGCCTTTGTCTGGGTTTCCCGGATGGCGAATTCATACTGGGAAGTGTCAAATTCCTTCACCAGCTCCACAAAGGCTTTCACAGCAAAGGAATAGTGCTGGGTGGACACGCCGAATTTTTTCTTCCGGTTCCTGGCCCCGCCAAACCGGTCTACCAGATCTTCATACTGGCTGTACACCTGCCTGGCATACAGGATGAAGTCGGCCCCCTCCGGCGTCAGGGTAACGCCCCTGCCGCTGCGGTGGAAGATGGTGATGCCAAACTCCTTTTCCAGCTCCTGCATGGAGCTGGTCAGGGACGGCTGGGAAACATACAGCAGCTCCGAAGCTTTGTTAATGGAGCCTGTTTCAGAAATGGTGATGGCATAGTGCAGTTGCTGAAAGGTCATGTCCTTTCCCTCCCGGGGCTGCGCCGGCAGGCGGCGCTTTCCTTTATACTATAAGTATTATAGCATAGCTCCCATCCGCTTTGCGTCTTGGGAAACCGCTGGCGCGATTTCTGGGACTGCTTCGCGGTTTCGGCTCTACTGAAATGTCCTGTGGACATTATAGCACAGGCGGAAAAGCCGCACAAGCGGAAGCCATGGGCTTATAGCATTTCCCGCCGGATTATCCCGCTTTTGGCAGGCCCTGGCAGCGGAAAAGGGCTTGTAAACCGCGGCAGGCTGTGATATAATACAATTTAACAAAATGGGGCGGTATATACTTTGCGGGTTTTCATACCGGGTACCGGGCAGAAGGGGAACGCCGTATCCTGCCCGGCTGGGGCAGGGGCTGGCTTCCCTGCCCGCACCCCGTACCGTTTCAAAGGAGAGGAGCGAGGATGTGGCAAAAAAGAAAAGGGAGTGCAAGAGGAAAATGTGGCTTTATGCCCTGGGGCAGTTCCTGCTTGTGCTGTTCTACTACCCGGTGTTCCGCATGCGGGTGCGGGGGCGGGAGAACATCCCCCGCACCGGGCCTTTGCTGGTGTGCTGCAACCACGCCGCCAAGCGGGATCCGGTTATGCTGGGGGTTTCCATGAGGCGGCAGGTGTTCTACATGGCCAAGGAGGAGCTGTTCCGCGGCAGGTTCCTGGGAGGGCTGCTCAGAAAGCTGGGAGCTTTCCCTGTGCTCAGGGGCAGCGGCGGGGCAGACGCCCTGCAGGAAGCCTACGATCTGCTGGACGACAACGCTGTGGTAGGGGTGTTCATTGAGGGCACCCGGTCGAAAACCGGGGAGCTGGGCAGGCCTAAAACAGGCGCGGCCCTTCTGGCCTACCGCACAAAGGCGCCTGTGGTGCCCGTATGCATCACCGCCGAGGACGGCAAGCCCCCCCGGGTCTTTAAGCGCACCACTGTGAAATTCGGCAGGCCCATCCCCTTCGAGGCCCTGGAAATGCCGGACGATTCCAGCATGCAGCTTCGCAAGGCAAGCCGGAAGATTATGTCGGAAATAGCCGCCCTGCGGGCAGAGTCCCTGGAGGAGTTTGGGATACAGCCCGAGGGCGCGGGAGAGGGGGAAAACTGATTGCAGGTAGAAGTGGCAGAAACCGCTGGCTTCTGCTTCGGGGTGGATAGGGCGGTAAACGCGGTCTACAAGCTGCTGGAGGAAGGGAAGAAGGCCTGCACCTTAGGCCCTATCGCCCACAACCCCCAGGTGACAGGGGACTTGCAGGAAAAGGGCGTGCTGGCGGTGGATTCCCCTGCCGGCGCGCCTCCCGGGTATGTGCTGGTCATCCGCTCCCACGGGGTGGCCCGGGAGGTGGAGGAGGAAATAGGGCGCCTGTCTGTTCCCTGCGTGGACGCTACCTGCCCTTCTGTGAAAAAAATACACCGGCTCGCCCGGGAAGCCGGGGAGCAGGGAAGGGTGTTTTTACTGTTCGGGGATGGGGATCACCCAGAGGTACGGGGGATCACAGGCCACTGCACAGGGGAATTTCTGGTGTGCCGGGGGGCGGGGGAACTGCAAACCCTGCTGAAAACCCGCCCGGATTTGTCGAAATTGCCCATAGCAGTGGCGGCCCAGACCACCTTCCATGCTGGAGAGTGGCAAAATTGTTTGGGAATCCTGAAAAAAGTATGTACAAACGCCGTGTTTTTTGCTACAATATGTAATGCAACTGCGAAGCGGCAAAAAGAGGCAAAGGCCCTGGCCCAAAAATGCCACCGGATGGTGGTCATCGGGGGCCGGGACAGCTCGAATACGGCGAAACTCCGCGATATTTGCGCTGAATATTGTGAGACGTACCTCATAGAAAGGGCGGACGAGCTGCCCGCTTTTCCGGCCGGACTGCGCATTGGCATCACAGCGGGGGCATCGACCCCGGCAAGCATTATAAAGGAGGTACTGGTTACCATGGCAGAAGTAAACAACAACGAGCTGAATTTTGAGGAAATGCTGGAGGAGTCCCTCAAAAGCTTAAATACAGATGAAAAGGTACATGGCGTTGTTGTGGGCATCTCCCCCACGGAGGTCTATGTAGACGTAGGCCGCAAGCAGGCAGGCTTCATTCCCGCAAACGAGCTTTCCAACGACCCCGGCGTAAAGCCCGAGGACATTGTAAAGCTGGGCGATGAAATGGATCTGCTCATCATGAAGACAAACGACCAGGAAGGCACCATCATGCTCTCGAAAAGGCGCGTGGACGCCATGAAGGGCTGGGATGAAATCCAGGAAGCCCAGGAGAGCGGGGAAATCCTCACGGGCAAGGTTATTGAGGTGGTCAAGGGCGGCGTTATCGTCTTGAAGGGCGCCATGCGGGTGTTCGTGCCCGCCTCCCAGGCAACCGCCAGCCGGGGCGAGGATCTGAATGCCCTGATGGGCACCCAGGTGCGGTTCCGCATTATCGAAGTAAACCGCCAGCGCCGCCGGGCCGTAGGCTCCATCCGCAGCGTGCTCCGGGAAGAGCGCAAGGCCGCCCAGGAGAAGTTCTGGGAGACTATCGAGGAAGGGCAGGCCTTCACCGGCACTGTCAAGTCCCTGACAAACTTCGGCGCTTTTGTGGACTTGGGCGGCGTGGACGGCATGATCCACATCTCCGAGCTTTCCTGGAACCGGGTCAAGCACCCCAGCGAAGTGGTGAGCGTGGGCGACACGGTAGATGTGTATGTCAAGGGCCTGGACAGGGAGAACGGCAAGATTTCCCTGGGCTACAAGCGGCCTGAGGACAACCCCTGGGTGAAGATGGAGCGGGAGTATCCTGTGGGCACTGTGTGCAACGCCAAGGTTGTGGGCATGACGGCTTTCGGCGCTTTTGCCAACGTGATCCCCGGCATTGACGGCCTTATCCATATTTCCCAGATTGCCGACCACCGCATCGAGAAGCCCCAGGATGTGCTGAAGGTGGGCGACGAAGTGCGCGTAAAGATTACAGAAATCGACTTTGACAAGCACCGGGTGTCCCTTTCCATCCGGGCGCTGCTGGAGGAGGAGCAGGCCGCAGCCGACGAGGCCGCTGCCGAAGCCCCGGCAAACGAGATTGTGTATTCTACAGAGCTTCCCGCTGACGAGCCGGAGGAATAAACCTAGTATTTTCGTGTATTAAAACAGGGTAGTATCTACTGCTGCCCTGTTTTCTACGTAAAAACAACAACGTGATAAAACAGCCAGGGGTTTGCTCTGCAAAGGGTTTTGTCACGCTGTATTGGAGGAAAGAACTATGAAGCGTGTAAAAAAACCGGTATTTTTTGTGGTGCTGGTGCTGATCTGCGCCCTGGTGTTCACCTCGCTGTTCGGCCTGTACGGCCAGAACGGCGACTTTAAAACCACCATCCTGAAAGGCGCGGGGGACATCCGCTGGGGCATCGACATCCGGGGCGGCGTGGAAGCCACCTTCAGCCCCGCGGGGGATGTGCAGGCTACGGACAGCGAGCTGGAGTCTGCCAAGCAGATTATCGAAACCCGCATGGTGGCCCAGAACATCACGGACTATGAACTGTACACCGACAGCGGCAACAACCGCATTATCGTGCGCTTCCCCTGGAAGAGCGACGAAACAGATTTCGACCCGGAGACAGCCATCAACGAGCTGTCTGCCACCGCCATGCTCACCTTCCGGGAGGGCGGCGATTATGAAACCATGGAATACGGCACAGACGGCCAGCCTGTCTATAAAACGCCTTCCGGCACCACGGCGGATACCATCATCCTGGAAGGCTCCGACGTGGTGAAGGCCGAGCCTGGGGTGCAGCAGAGCGAAAGCACCGGGGCCACAGAGTACGTGGTTTCCCTGGAACTGAGCGACAGCGGCAAGGAAAAGTTCTCGGAGGCCACCGGGCGGCTGGTGGGCAGCGTTATCTCCATCTGGATGGACGATGTGCGCCTGTCCGCACCCACGGTAAATGAAGCCATCACAGACGGCAAGTGCATTATTTCCGGCGGCTTCACCAGCGAATACGCCACCACCCTGGCGGCGCAGATCCAGGCGGGCGCTTTGCCCTTTGCGCTGGAAACTTCTAACTTCAACGCCCTGGCCCCCACCCTGGGCGCCAACGCCCTGAACGCCATGATGCTGGCAGGCATTATCGCCTTTGCCCTCATTGCCGTGCTGATGATAGTGGTGTTCCGCCTGCCCGGCGTGGTAGCGGTTATTTCCCTGGCAGGCCAGATGGGCATCTGCTTTGCGGCCATCACAGGCTTCTTCCCCAACATGAATTCCTTCACCATGACCCTCCCCGGCATTGCGGGCCTCATCCTCTCCATCGGCATTGGCGTGGACGCAAACGTTATCACCGCCAGCCGCGTCCGGGAAGAGCTGCGTGCCGGCAAAACCCTGGACGGGGCCTTGCAGCGGGGCTTCCAGAGCAGCTTCTGGGCCATCTTTGACGGCAACATCACCACTGCCATTGTGGCTGTCATGCTCATGGGCGTGTTCGGCCCCAGCAACATCCTGTCCCTGATTTTCGGCGAATCCACTACAGGATCCATCTTCTCCTTCGGCTTCACCCTGCTGGTAGGCATTATCGCCAACTTCATCATGGGCGTGTTTGCCACCCGCATGATGACCCTCTCCCTGGCAGGTTTCAAGTGCCTGCACAGGAAATGGCTCTTTGGCGGCTCTAAGGAGGACGGGCAGGCCGGCTCCAAAACGGAAAAGGTGTGGGACTTCTTCAGCAACCGCAAAACCTTCTATATCATCTCCGCCGCTGTGCTGGTGGTGGGCATTGTGGCAAGCGCGGTTATCGGGCCGAAGCTGGACATCCAGTTTGCAGGCGGCGCAATGATCCGCTACACAGTAGACGGCACTGGCGTCACCTCCGACGCTGTGGCCCAGACCATCCAGGACAAGCTTGGGAAAACAGCTTCCGTGTCCCTGAATACAGATATGGGTACAGGCGGACAGCAGGCCACTATCTCCTTCTCCGGCAACCAGGGCATGACGCCCGACGAGCAGAAGGA
This sequence comes from Neglectibacter sp. X4, assembly GCF_009917365.1. Lineage (NCBI taxonomy): Bacteria > Bacillati > Bacillota > Clostridia > Eubacteriales > Oscillospiraceae > Neglectibacter > Neglectibacter sp. X4. The sequence continues at coordinate 73,329 of NZ_QWLE01000002.1, forward strand.
AGTGGCAGACACCCTGTCCGATGCTTTCCATGATGCCACCTTCACCCTGCTGGAGTCCAACTCCGTGGACGCCACCATGGGCGCCAAGTTCTTCCAGAAGTGCCTGGTGTGCTTTGCCCTGACAGCCGTGCTGCTGCTGGCATATATTGCCCTGCGGTTTAAGAAGATTGGCGGCCTGTCCGCCGGCCTCACCGCTATTGTGGCCCTGCTCCATGACGTGCTCATTTCCTTCTGCGTGTTTGTGGTGTTCGGAATGCCCATCAACGATATCTTTATCGCTGTGGTGCTCACCATCCTGGGCTATTCCTTAAACAGCACCATCGTTATTTACGACCGCGTCCGGGAGAACAAGCGCAAGTTTGGCTCCAAAACGGCTCTCAACACCATTATGAACCAGAGCCTGAGCCAGACCCTGGGCCGCACCCTGCTCACCTCCCTGACCACCTTCCTGGCTCTGGTGGCAGTGCTGGCTGTGGCAGGCATATACTCCATCTCCAGCGTAATTTCCTTCTCCTTGCCCATGATGGTAGGCGTGGTGGCTGGGTGCTTCTCCTCCCAGTTCATCGCCCCCACCCTGTTTGCCGCATGGCAGAACCATGTGCAGGCAAAGGAAAAGTCCAACTCCTAAAAACAGCAGATACGATAAAGGGGCCGTCCGGCACAAGCCGGGCGGCCCCTCTTGCCCTTTTACGCGCCTGCTCCCATTGCGCCTTTCGCAGGGGTATGGTATAATAAGCTTATATAAAAAATGTTTTGTCTGGAGGGATGGTCATGGAGCGGGGGTTTACCGGCGGCGTAGGGCCAGGAGGATTATGGAACCCAAATGATATCCGTATATTGATATGCTATGTGCTGCATAGCGTAGACGCGCCCTTGCCCCGGGAGGACATCTCTCAAATTTTGCAGCGAAAGGGTCTGGCGAATTACTTTGAGGTAGAGGACGCATTTGCCGCTTTAGAGCGGCTGGGCCACATTTCCCAGGATGGGGCGGGGCTTTGCCAGGTGGAAAAAACCGGGCGGGAGATAGCCGCCGCCCTGGGGGACACCCTGCCCCTTTCTGTGCGGGACAAGGCCACAGAGACGGCGCTGGCTCTGCTGGCCCAGGCCCAGGTGCAGCGGGAGAACCGGGTGGAAATCCAGGAGGGCGCTAAGGGCTTCCAGGTTTCCTGCCACATCTCCGGAGGGGACATGGAGCTGATGTCCGTCTCCCTGTATGTGCCGGACAGGGCGCAGGCAGAACTGGTGCGGGGAAACTTCTACAAAAACCCCGAAGGGGCTTACAGGCTGCTTTTATCCTTTCTCACAGGGGACATGGGGTATGCAAAGGAGTTGTTTGAGAAATAGGAGTCGTGGCGCTTATTTAAAAGGCGCGCAAAGCCGATATAGTAGGTAAATGGCAGGGGATTTCCGCTGCGGAAAGGAGCGTGTTTTATGGAAATGCGGGTAACCGGAAAGCGTTTTGGGGGGACAGTGAAGCAGGCGGTTCCAGAGAAAAAGCCGCAATTAGGGGGACAAAGCCCCATGGGCAAGGCCCGGCAGGACAGGCTGGAGCTGTCCAAACGGGCGGCGGATTTCCTCACAGAGCAGGCAAAACAGATGGCCGAGGAGTTGGGCCGGCTGGGGCAGAAGGAAAAGGAAGAGTCCGGCGGCGGTTCCCTGCTTGACAGTTACAAAAAGCAGATGGATATCATGGACAAGTGCGCCAAGATTTCCGCCAGCATCTCCGCAGGGGACAGGGTGCCCCCGGAGGATCTGCGCTATTTGAAGGAGCACGACATGAACGCCTATCGGCTGGCAATGGTGACCCGGAAGCCGAAGAGGGATCCACAAGACAAGAAAAGCGAGCTTTCAGAAGAGGACATCCGGGAGATGGAGAGCGGTAGGACCATGGCTTCTGGAGCAGACGCTGTCAGCGAAGCCGGCGGCGAGTGAAGAGACGGAACGGGACAGCCAGAGATGGATGACAAATAGCTGCAAGAGATTACAGAAAGTTTACAAAACCCGCAGGTTTTACCAAAAACCTGCGGGTTTTTACCATTATTAACATTTTGTTCATAAAATTGGAAGGATTGGAAAATGCTATGCCTTCCTTCCCTGCTTCCGGGAACTCCCGGGGCATTCCCGGATTTTCACCAGATAGTAAATGCCTGCCAAGGCAAGGGAAAAGTATACGGTAACGTTAGGCTTGCGCAGCACCTGCCCGGAAAACTGGGCCGCGCCCAGCGCCAGTATGCATATAAGGGAATAGGCCCCCAGCTCCAGGGAAAGGAAGTCAAAAAACCTCCGGCGGTTTTGCACCAGGCCTTTCAGGACGCACCACACGAAGTACAGAATGAAGCCCAGATACAGGGCGGCGCCTAAATAGCCGTAATAGAAGGGAAGGGCGGAAAGGTCGTTCTCCGCGTCATAATTGTACCCATTTATGGTGGCCTCCGCATACTCAAACCCTAAAAGCCTGGTGGGGAAATCCTTCTCGTCCCGGATTAAATCCAGGGCCGCCAGGCGCTTTGTACGGCTGTTATACAGAACCTGGGGCTGGGTGGCGTAATGATACTGCTCCATCACCTTTTCCAAGCCAAAGCGCTCCAGCAAATCCCCCAGCAGAGGCCCGCCGAACACGCCGGGCTTGCTGTACACCTCCGTATACACCCGCTGTATTTTTTCCAGCTTTTCCGGGGGGATTTCCTCCCCTTGTGCATAGGTGAAATCCCAGTCCTCTCCTAAAACAGCAGCGGCCTTTTCCTCATAGATGGCATAAGAGTTGGCTGTAAGCTTCTGCCGCTGCACCATGGGGGAAACGCCCTGCAAGGACAGCAGCACTGCCGCCGCCAGGAGAAGGGGGATACAGAAGCGGATATGCCCGCGGGTTAGCAGGAACAGGATCCCGAAAGCCCCGCACAGCAGCACAGCAGAAAAGTACGTAAGCCGGGTGCCTGTAAGGTACAAAAGCCCCATCCCCAAAGCGCACGCAAGGGAAAACACAGAAAGCCTTTCCGTACGGGCGGCCCATAACAGCAGCCCTGTCACCAGCAGGCAGAGGATGGCGCTTTGGGCGTTTGGCACGCCAAACCAGCCCAGCACGCCCAGTTGGATGCCACGCTCGGAAAAGTCATAAGTATAAGCTGGGGCGCCAACGGCGTAGGAAAGCAGGATTATCAGCAGCACTGTGGTGAAATTTACCGCGAAAAAGAAAGGGAGGCGCAAAAACAGTTCCCCGCGTTTTTTCAGGCATGTAATAAAAGTCAGCGTCCACAAGGGGAGCTGGATAAGCTTCAAATACTCCGCCACGTCCCCGATAGGATCCATATAGCCCATACGGGCGCAGTTCAGCCCGTGTAAAAGCCAGAGCGCGCCTATGGCGCCATACATAGCTCCATAAACCCATTTGCGGTCTGACAGATAGAAGCCGTAGGCGCTCACAGCTACCAGCAGCAGGCAGCGCAGGGCGGTGGTAACGCTTGTAAGCTCCGCTTCCCCCATGAAATAGGACAGTACATCCAGCACAGGCTGGCTTACTAAAAGCACAGTCACAATGGCGGGGGTATGTGTAAGAAAGTCTCTCTGTAGAATACGCTTCATGCTTCCTCTTTTCCAACATGGAGTTTAAGAACCGCCCGGTTAAGGACGGCCTTTTTGTCTCCCTGTCCCGGGCGGTTTATTGTACCATAACCTTATCCGGAGTTCCCGATACCCCTGCGAAGCAGGGGGTGAGCGCTTTGCGGTTATTATACCATGTATGGGCGCCGTAATATCCCGCTTAGAATGGTGCGGTATTGCCTATTATTCATTATAGCAGTTTTCCCAGCGGATTTCAACTGTGGACTCCACGGGGGCAGGAGGACACACGATGGCCGCCGTAAGCGCGGAAGCATCCGGCCGCGTTCCCTCTGTCCTGCGTGCTGTCAGCCTTTGGCGTCGTACCAGGTTTTCCCGGCGCAGGCGTCTGCCACCAGGGGAACGGCAAGGTTTACCGCCTGCTCCATCTCCTCCCGCAGCAGCTTTTTCACCTGTTCCTGCTCGCTTTCCGGACACTCTACAATCAGCTCGTCGTGTACCTGCAAAATCATCCTGGCCTGAAGGCCTTCCTGCATAAGCCGTTTGGAAACCCGGATCATGGCGATTTTAATGATGTCCGCCGCCGCCCCCTGGATGGGCATGTTCCGGGCCACCCGTTCCCCAAAGGCCCGCATGTTGAAGTTGGAGCTTTTCAGCTCCGGCAGATAGCGCCTGCGGCCGAACATGGTTTCCACATAGCCCTGCTCCCGGGCCTCCTCTGCCACCCGCTTCATGTAGGCGTCCACCCCGGCGAATCCCCGCAGGTACTCGTTGATATAGTCCTCTGCCTCCTTGCGGCTAACCCCGATATCCTTGGAAAGGGAGAAGGCCCCGATGCCATAGACAATGCCAAAGTTTACAGCCTTTGCCCTGCTGCGCATTTCGCCTGTCACCAGTTCCGGAGGCATGCCGAACACCCTTGCCGCTGTGGCGGTGTGGATATCCCGGCCCTCCCTGAAGTCCTCCTGCATGGCGGAATCGTTTGCCACATGGGCCAGCACCCGCAGCTCGATCTGGCTGTAGTCCGCGTCCACCAGCACGCCTTTTTCCGCCGCGAAAAACTTCCGCAGCTCCCGTCCGATGGGGGTGCGCACCGGGATGTTCTGCAGGTTCGGCTCTGTGCTGGAAATGCGCCCTGTGCGGGTTTCTGTCTGGTTGAAGCTGGAGTGGATGCGCCCGTCCGGGCCAATCACCTTTAAAAGCCCGTCGCAGTAGGTGGATTTCAGCTTCGATACTGTGCGGTAGCGGAGGATTTCCTCCACCACCGGGGCCTGCCAGCGCAGATCGTTTAAAACGTCCACATTGGTGGACCAGCCTGTTTTCGTCTTTTTCCCATGGGGCAGCCCCAGCTTTTCAAAGAGGGCTTCCCCTAGCTGCTTGGGGGAGTTGATGTTGAAATCGTATCCCACCTGCTCTATGATGGAGTCGTGCAGTTCCTGCACCTGCCGCTCCATCTCTCTGCCGTAGGCCTCGATGGAATCCCTGTCCACGTAAAACCCGATGTGCTCCATCTGGGCCAGCACAAAGCTTAAGGGGATTTCAATGTTTTCCAGCAGCTCCCGCTGTCCGTTTTCGTCAATGGCCTTAGAGAGGGACTGGCACAGCCCGGGCATCCCGGCGGCACAGCAGAGGGCTTCTTCCTCCAGCTCCGGCAGGACGACCCGGTATTCGGCGCAGAGCCTCGGCACGTCATAGCCGCTGGCAGAGGGGTTTAAAAGATACCCTGCCAGGGCTGTGTCCATGCGCACGTTTTCCACCTGGGTATTAAGGCGCAGGGCCAGCCGGTGCAGGGGCTTTACATCGTGGGTGAATTTCCCGATGCGCCCGTTCTGGAAGAAGGCCCGCAAAAAGGCTTCGTCCGGTTGCACAGCCCAAAGCTCCCCCTTGTGGCAGAAATCCATCTCCAAAAGGGCGCCTTCCTTGTCCCACTGGCACAGGAAATAGGCTGCGCCCTCATCCTCCAGCCGGGGCAGCATGGCCGCGCCGTCTGGAAGGCGGTTTACAGGCAGGGCTTCCCCGGCTGCCTTTTCCGCCTCCTGCTGGGGGGCGGGGATGCCGTCCAGCCCGAATTTTTCCAAAAGGGAGAAAAGCTCCAACTTTACCATAGCGGCCGCGGCTTTCTGGGGATCCCCGGCCCCCTTTTGATAGTGGGCAAGGGTGGTGTCAATGGGGGCATCCCGGCGGATGGTGCCCAAATCATAGCTTAAAAAGGCGTTGTCCCGGGAGGCCTCCAGCTTTTTGCGCATGGCAGGCTTGATATCCAGCTCTTCCAGGTGATCATACAGGTATTGGACGCTGCCGTATTTCTGGATAAGCTCCCCCGCGCCTTTGGGGCCGATGCCCGCCACGCCGGGGATGCAGTCGGAGGCATCCCCCTGGATGGCCTTGAGATCGATCATCTGCCGGGGGGTTACGCCGTATTCCTCCATGATTTTCCCTTCGTCGTACAGCGTCACCTGGGGCTGGCCGAATTTCGTGGTGGCAAGGCGCACGCTGGTGCTGCCGGACACAAGCTGCAGGCTGTCCCTGTCTCCTGTGGCAATGAGGCACTGGTGGCCCTCCTTCTCGCAGGCGGCGGAAAGGGTGCCCAGGATATCGTCGGCCTCCCACCCCTCGCAGGTGACGACATGGCAGCCCAAATCCCGCAGAAGCTGCTGCAAAACAGGAAGCTGCTGGGCAAGCTCCTCGGGCATGCCCTTGCGGTTTGCCTTATATCCCGCATACTGCTTGTGCCGGAAGGTGGGCGCCCGCATGTCAAAGGCCGCCGCCACCCCTTCCGGCTCTGTCTCCTCCAAAAGCTTTTTCAGCATGGTGAGAAAGCCGTATATGCCGTTTGTAAATTCCCCGGATTTTGTGGACAAAAGCTTTATCCCGTAAAAGGCCCGGTTCAGGATGCTGTTCCCGTCTAACACCAATAGCTTCATAGGTCTTCCTCCTGCTCTTGTTGATTTCTCTGGTATACGTCCCCCACCAGCCTGTCCAAATCTTCCAGGGTGCAAAGCTGCCCGGCCCTGCGCCGGAACTCTGCCGCTCCCCGCAGGCCGTGGAGATACCAGCCTGCGTGCTTCCTGGCCTCCCGCATGGCCCGGCCCTCGCCCTTCAGCTCCACCAGCAGGCCAATGTGCCTGCGCATGGTGAAAAGCCTTTCGGCAATGCCGGGAGGCGGCAGGATGGTGCAGGAATCGGTGAGGTAGGCGTTTATCTGCCGAAACACCCAGGGGTTCCCCAAGGCCCCCCGGCCCACCATCACCATGTCGCAGCCCGTTTCCATCAAAAGGTTCCGGGCAGATTGGGCGCCTGCCACGTCCCCGTTGCCGATAACCGGGATGCTGACCGCCTCCTTCACCTGGCGGATGATGTCCCAGTCCGCCTTTCCCTGGTACATCTGGGCGCGGGTGCGCCCATGTACGCACAAAGCGGCTGCCCCGGCCTGCTGGCAAATTTTTGCCACCTCCACAGCGTTTTTGCTGGATTCGTCCCACCCGGCCCGCATTTTTACCGTAACAGGCACAGGCACCGACCGCCGCAGGGCGGACACGATCTCCCCGCATTTCTGGGGATCTTGCATCAGGGCGCTGCCCGCGCCGTTTCCCGCCACCTTGGGCACCGGGCAGCCCATGTTTAAGTCAAAGCCGTCTGGGTGCAGGGCCATGAGCATTTCACCGGCTTGGGCGATAGTTTGGGGATCCTCCCCGAAAAGCTGGATGAACACCGGGGAGGCGTCCTGGCTTACCGCCGCTATTTCCGCTGTTTTTTTGTCGCCATAGGTGACCGCCCGGGCACTGACCATCTCTGTTACGGTATAGGCCGCGCCAAAGCCCTGGCACACCTGGCGGAAGGCGGCGTCTGTCACCCCTGCCATAGGGGCTAAGGCCGCCCGGCCCTGTATCTCCATATTGCCTATCTTCACGGGGAACCCTCCTTTTATTTATGTACCACCTGGGAAAAGACCATCTGGGAGGAGGGGGAGAAGTGAAGCCCCGCTTCCCGGGTGTAGTCCTGCTCCTCAATGGTAAGCCCATAGGAGGGCAAAAACTCTGCTAAAAAGCAGTCGGCCTCCGGCAGGCGCATGTCCCGGATGGACTGCAAAATGCCCTGCTCTGCCTTGCGGAAATCCTGGTTGCCGCCCCGGCGCTCCTCAATGCATTTGATGGCCGCGGAAATGCGGTCGGCCGCCTTCACCAGGGCGCGAAGCTCCTGATCCCCCGGCGCACCCATGGTCATCAGTTCCCGGTAGCAGGGGCGCAGATCCTCGGGCAGCATGGAAACAAGGTGCTCCACCGCCATTTCCTCCACCTCCCCGTATGCCTTGCGGATTTCCTCTGAATGATACTTCACCGGCGTGGGCAAGTCCCCCGTGATGATTTCCGAAGCGTCGTGCAGCACCGCCAGGGCGGCGGCCCGCTCCGCGTTGTAGGTCTTGCCGAAGCGGCGGTTTCCCAGGGTTGCCAGGGCATGGGCCAGAAGGGCCACCTCCATGGAGTGCTCGCAAAGGTTTTCATAGCGGGTGTTATGCATCAGGCCCCAGCGGTTGATATATTTCATGCGGGAAAGCATGGCAAAGAAATGGTACATGGCGCGTCGCTCCTTTTTCGTTTCTCAATACACCCTTAGTATAACACAGGCAGAGGCCCTTGTGGGGAAAAATTTTTGAAAAAGGAGAGGGAGCGGCTGCCGGGCAGGGGAGGAAGGAGGTGCCCGCGAAAAGTACTGTGGTTTTTCCCAATAAACAGATATGCTGTGTAAAATTTTATGGGCGTATTGACAGGTTGCAAAAAGGGTGGTATGATGATATTCAGAAAAATATGGACACAGGAGGATCCTGCTTATGAAAGTCAATATCGGTACATATTCCTTTGGCGGCATCGCCAGCTATCTGGGCCTTGGCCCTACCCTGCTGGAGAAGTTCCAAACTATCAAGTCTTTGGGCTTTGACGGCGTGGAGCTGCTGCCTGTTGACCTGGACAACGACGTGGAGGACATTAAGAAATGGGCTGCGGAGACAGGGCTGGAAATCGTTTCCGTCCACGCCAAGCCCACAGAGGAGATTGTCAAAAAGATGGCGGCTTTGGGCGGCAAGGCTGTTATCTGGGCCAGCACCGACTTCTGCAACAAGGAAGAGGCCATTGCCGTTGCCAAGGAGCTGGACGCCATGGCGGAAATGGCAGAGCCTTACGGCATTAAGGTGGGCTATCACAACCATGAGAAGGAGTTCTTCATGGACGAGGGCCTGACCCTTATTGAGCACATGGCCAATAACTCCAGCAAGTTCTTCTTCCAGTTGGACTGCGGCTGGGCTACGGTAGGCGGCTTCTATCCTCCCAGCGTCATCCGGCGGTTCAAGGACAGGATTGTGGCTATCCATGTGAAGGAAAACTGCAAGATTTTAGGGCCTGGCCCCCGGCCCAGGTCTGCCAAGGAAGGCCCCGGCGAAAGCCCCTTTGCCAAGGCTGCCGAAATGCCTCTGGAGGAGCGCCAGAAGATGCTGGATCAGTTTAATGCCCGCAACGCTGACCCGGCCTTTAACCGCCGCTTTGCTGTGCAGTGCAAGATGGGCGCGGAGGAGTCCAATATGAACTGGCAGGCCATTAAGGACGCCCTGGACGAGCAGAGCTTCGAGGCCTTCTGGGTTATCGAGCGCGAGGGCTTCTATGACGAGCATGACAAGTGCATTGCCGACGACTGCGCATGGCTTAAGGCAAACGTGAAATAACAAAGGCCCTGTGGCCTTCCAAAGCTAAGAAGCTGTACCAATAGGCTCCTGCACAAATTTTTCCGGGAAATTTAGCGGGCTTCTGTGTTAGAAATCCTCGAAAACCGACAGGTCTTCTTGCGGTTTCCGCCTTGAACCCCACAAAATTTCCTCGAAAATCTTCGCACCAATCCTATCGGTACAGCTTCTAAAAACGCACCTGGGCGTGGATTCCATACCCAGGTGCGTTTGCTATATATCACAGCAGAGATTTTTTAGCAGGCCCTCCTAAAGGAGGGGGAAAACATAGCCTAAAGTGGGCACCAGTTCCCCGCTGTCATACAGGGCCTGTATCTCGCTTTTGTCCATCCAGCGGCACTGTGCCACTTCCTTTGTAGTGGCCTTTTCCAGGGCCAGGGGGCCGTTATAGTCAAAGAGCCACACGTCCAGGATATCCTGGAAGCCCTCTCCCCGGACTTCGCTGTGAATCAGCTTCCCGCCTTCCGGGGGCAAATCCAGCCCCACTTCCTCCTTCACTTCCCGCAAAGCGCCGGTAAGGCTGTCCTCGCCTTTCACCACCGAGCCGCCTGTGCATTCCCACAGAAGGGGGAATGCGGGCCTGTCCGCCCCGCGCTGGGAGATGAGGAACTGCCCCTTTGGATTGCGGATCCAGATATGTACCACCAGATGGTAGCGGCCCTCCGGCAGGGGGGCTCCCCGCAGGTGGGTTTCCCCGGTAAGCACCCGGTCTTGGGTGTATAAATCCCATTGTTCCCCGGCCTGCCCTGTTTTCTCCAGCAGCTTCTGCACTGCCCAGCGTTGCATTTCCAGCTTCATCTTCTGGGCGGCTTCCTCTACAGGCACCCAGATAAATGTGTGGTCAGGCTCTATAGGCTCTTGGGATTTTGTGCCCAGAGCGCCTGCATAGTAAAACTGGATGGCATGAATGGGGCCAAAATCTGTCTGGCCCAGATATCCCTCTGCACAGCCTATGTACTGGCCGGCGCGGGCTGGGCAGCCCAGCTCTTCCAGGCACTCCCGGCAGATGCACGCTTCATGGCTTTCGCCGGGATCTGTCCCGCCGCCGGGCAGGAACCAGCCGGAGGGCGTGTCCGCCACAGCAAGCAGGCCGTCCTGCACAGCCAGCAGGTATGCGCCCTCCCGGCTGCGGTAAGCTTTGCCCGGCTCTGGCGCGCCAAATGTTTTGTCGGTTTTCATGTCGGCCTCCCCTTTCTCTGAACAAGCGTGTTGTTTGGGACGTTCATTATACGCTTTCCTGAAAGGCTTGTCAAGTTTTTTACCGGATATCATAGACGCTGCGGGCCCGCAGGCCGGAAGGCTCGCCACGGAGGATTTTCACCCTGCGCTCCCCGGGGTTCATGTCAAAGTAGTTGTCGGAAAGGAGCAAGTCCTCCGCCCCATTTTGGATCTCCACGCCCCTGGCATAGGCCCCTGCCGTCACCACAATTTCGTCCCCCTCCAGCCGCAGCCCCAGGCGGGGGTCTGCAAACTGGAAAAATTTAGGCAGGGAGAAAATGACGGTGCCGCTGGAAAGCTCCCGGCCCAGCTCGTAGAGATGGTAGCTGACATAGTCCTGGAAAATGTCCGCCTCCGGCAGGTGGGTTTTGGGCAGGGTTACGCTTTGCAGGGGGTTCACGGACAGGCAGATGGTTTCCTCCCGCTTCACCCGGCCCAGCCTGTCCCGCAAGGCCCATTTCGCCACAAACTGCCGGGGCTTTAAGGTATCGTTTGTTACGGCAAGGCGGATGCTCTTTTCCATGTCATAGGGTTCCGCGTTGATGTTGGGGTTCTGGGTGAGCATGCCCTCCTCCTGGCAGGAGAGGAGCACAGGGGCAAAGAACCGTTTGGCAAAGTAATGCAGGGCCTTCCAGCGCCCGGTGCAGTCGATGGACGACCAGGAGGCCCCAGGCCAGCAGTCGTTAAGCTGCCAGTAAAGAGTGCCCATGCACAGGCCCCGCTGGCGGCGCATGTGTTCCACCCCATAGCGTACGGCCTCGGCCTGGAGAAGCTGGGAAGCATAGAGGGCTGTTTCAAAGCTGGCGGGATATAAATACATCTGCTGGAGGTAGGCCATGGTCAGGGCGCTGCCATGGGCGCAGCGCTGGTGCTTTTCCATCACATAGGAAAAGAGGTTCCTGTCCTCCGGCAGGGTGAAGGTTTCCACTGTTTTCAGGCAGGGGAAGGACTCGAAACCAAACTCGGAGAGATACCGGCAGGCGCCCTTGCGGTAGTCCGCAAAGGGCCGCATGCCATGCCAGATGCTCCAGTCGTGTATATCCCCCCGGCTGCGCCCGTTGGGATCGTCAAAGCCCCCGCCGCTGGAGGGGCTGGCGGGCCAGTAGAAGGCGTCAGGATCCTGCTCCTGTATCACTTTGGGGATGATGTATTCGTACATGCGGATGTAGTCTGCCTTCTGCCGGAAGGAAGCCCCCCATTCCCCCTCGTCCACAAACATTTCCATCTCGTTGTTGCCGCACCACAGGGCCAGGGAGGGATGGTGGCGCAGGCGCTTAACATTGTACGCGATTTCCGCCTGGATGTTCCGGGAAAACGCCGGGGTCAGCTCATAGGTGGCGCAGGCGAACATGCAGTCCTGCCACACTAAGAGGCCCAGCTCGTCGCAGACGTCATAAAACCAGTCGTCAGGGTAATAGCCTCCGCCCCACACCCGGATGGTGTTGAAATTGGCGGCGCAGCAGTCCTCCAGCAGCCGGCGGGTGCGCTCCGGGGTAACCCGGCCCAGGAGGTTGTCCTCTGGGATATAGTCCGCGCCCATGGCGAAAACCTGCACCCCGTTTATCTCGTGGGCAAAGCTTTCCCCGAATGCATCCTTTTCGATGTGCATTGTGGCTGTGCGCAGGCCGATTTTCCGCTCCCACATGTCCAGCACCCGGCCTTCCTGGGACAGGGCCTTCACTTTGACGGTGTAAAGGGGCTGCCCGCCGTAGCCCCTTGGCCACCATAGCTGGGGATTTTCTACAGTTAAGGCCATGGGGACAGTGGAAAAGGCTTTGGCGTTCCCGTCCGGATCTACCAGCTCTGCTGTAAAGCGTACATCCTCTGCGGTGGAGGAGGCGCTTAACCCCAGGGAAAGCTCCACCTTGCCGTCCGCGTGCTTCTGCCGCACCCGAACCTCCCGGATATACGCGCCCTCGTCCCCCAGCAGGGTAACAGGCCGGAAAATGCCCGCGTCGGGCAGGCGGGGGCCCCAGTCCCAGCCGAACATGCAGTGGGCCTTGCGCAGGGCGGGAAAGCCCTTCATGGCGTCGCTTGTGCCCTCCGCCTTCTGGGGGTTATAGTGTTCCCGGATGAACCGGGTGGGGGAGGAAAGCTTTACCCGCAGAACGTTTTCCCCTTCCCGCAGCAGGTGGCCGGCTTCAAATTCCCAAACCCGGTGCATGTTGTCTGTCTGCCCTAAGGGCACGCCGTTAAGGCTTACCTCTCCCAGGGTGTCGATGCCCTCAAACCGCAGGTAGACGTTCTGGCACTGGAGCATTCCCTCCGCCGGGACAAAGGCGGTTTCAAAGAGGAAATCGTCCTCCATCACCTGCAGGGCCTTCAGCTCGTTGTCCCGCCAGAAGGGATCTTCCATGGACCCGGCTTCCAGCAGCGCGCCATATACCGTGCCCGGCACCTTTGCCGGGTATTTCCTGTTTTTCCCCAGGATTTCCAGCGTCCATCCCTCGTGCAAGCTCTGGCTTATCATATCCGCTCCCCCTTTTTTATGATGCGTCCCGGCTGTAGGGCTTCACGCAGGCCTGGCTGAGATAGGTGGAATATAAAATTAAGTCTCCCACCTGCTGCCCTGTGGCCTGCTCCATGGCATAGGCATACAGGCGTATCTGCACCTGATACCGCTGCCAAAGCTCCTCAACCGTTTCCACCCGGTCTGTTTTAAAGTCAATAATATGTATGCGTCCGCCTTCCAGAAAGGTGCAGTCCACAGCGCCCTGGAGCACCACCTGCTCCTCCAGGCCCCCGTCCTCCAGGCCCTCCCGAACCATATGGGCGGGGAGGGTGACAGTGAAGCGCCTTTCTTTTAAAACCTCGGCTGAGGCCAGCACGCGCCTGCCCAGGCTTCCCTGGAAAAAGGCCCGCACCCGGTGAACGTCCACCGCTTCCCCCTGTTCCGGGGTAAGCCATGCCTTTTCCACCAGCCGCATAAGCTCCTTTTCCGAGTTTTCGGCGGCAGCGTGAAAGTCTGCAAACTGCATGAACTCGTGAAGGGCAATGCCCCTTTCCGCAGGGGTCATGCCCTTTTCCCCCAGCCAGGCAGGGCGGGACAGGCTGATTTCCCCGGCCCCGCCCTGCTCTGCCGCCAGCTTGGAGGCAGACACCTTGGCGGGGATCTCCAGCCGCCCGGCATAGGGATATTGGAAGGAGGCCCGCTCCCGCAGACGTGCCGCCAGCATAAGGTCTGGAGGCGGGATATCTTCCACTTCCCCAGCTTCCGGCAGGGGAGGGGGGGCATATGGGATGGCCTGGATGCGCCAGGGGGTGAAGGATTCCCGGCACAGGGGCAGGTCTTCCGCCCCGGCTGTTTTCCGCAGTTCCCCGCCGTCCGGATGGCGCAGGGCGCAGAGGACAAGCCACTCCAGTGCGTTTTTTGCCTTGCGCACCAGATAAGGGCTTACCCCCGCGCCAGCGGCCCGCATGGCAAGCTTTCCCACCATTTCTTCCATTTTTTCCCCGGAGCCTGCGAGGATAAGCTTTTCCTTGGCCCGGGTCATGGCTACATACAGCACCCGCAGTTCCTCCGCCGCGGAGGAGCGGGCAGATTCCAGGGCAATGGCCTCCCGGGCGGTGGTGGTATACCGGGCGGAGCGGGCCGCGTCCTTCAGCTTCACCCCCAGGCCCAAAACAGGGTGGAGAAGCACATCGTCCCGCTGGTCTGTTACAAAGCTGCGCCCGCAGCCCGCCACAATGCACACTGGGAATTCCAGGCCCTTTGCCCGGTGTACGCTCATAATCTGCACTGCGGGGCCGTCCTCCTGCTGGGGCTGGGCGGCCTGCAAATCCGCGCCGCCCTCCCGCAGCCTGTCTAAAAAACGGACAAAGCCGGAAAGCCCGTGGTACCCGGAGCCTTCATATTCCTTGGCGTACTGCTGCAAAAGCCGCAGGTTTTCCAGGCGGGAGCGGCCCTCCTCCATGGCCAGCACCATGTCGGGATATCCTGTGCGGCTGTAGAGCAAAGTGAGGAAGGCGTCGGCAGGCATGGTGGCGCAAAGGCTCCGCAGTTCCCCCACCTCTTCCAGAACCCGGCGGCACAGGGCGTTTTCCTTTGCCCCCCGCAAAAGGGAAATGTACAGGGAGGATTTCCTGTCCCCCTCCCGCAGGCGGGCTAAATCGTCGGGGGTGAAGCCGTATAAAGGACTCATCAGCACAGCCAGCAGGGGGATGTCCTGGTTAGGGTTGTCGATAACCCGCAAAAGGGACAGCACAGCCTGCACCTCCTTGGCGGCAAAAAAACCGCCGGAGGACGCCGCCCGGGCCGGCACCCCCAGGGCCGCAAGCTCCCGGGCATAGCGGTGGGCGTATTTATTGGCGCTGCGCAGCAGGATGCAGAAGTCCCCCCAGCAGGCGGGGCGCTCCCCTTCCTTGGCGGTGATGGGAAAGCCCGCCTCCACCATCTCCCGGATTCGCTTCCCAATGGCGGCGGCTTCCGCTGTTTCCGTCGGCACGCCCTGGCGGTCTATCAGCAAAACCTCTGTTTCACACCCTGCCTTGTCCTCATAGGGGGCGGCGCACACCAGCCGCTCCTCCCCGGTGTAGTCGATGTCTCCCGCCTCCCGGCTCATAAGCTGGGAGAACACGAAGTTTACCGACTCCGTCACCTCCCTGCGGGAGCGGAAGTTCCTGTCCAGCACAATGGAGGCGGGATAGCTGTCCTGTTCCCTGTCGTACAGGGGAAAGCTCTTTCTGCGCCGGAGGAAGATTTCCGGCATGGCCCGGCGGAAGCCGTAAATGCTCTGCTTTACATCCCCCACCATAAAGAGGTTCTTTTCATCCTGGGACACAGCCCGGAACAGGGAATCCTGCACCTCGTTAATGTCCTGGTATTCGTCTATCATGATTTCCCCGAAGCGCGCCGACACCTCTTTTGCCACCGGGGTGGGGGAACCGTCGGGCCTGCAGAAAAGCTCTATCGCCAAATGCTCCAGGTCGCTGTAATCGAGAAAATCCCGCTCCCGCTTTTTTTCCCTGTACCGCCGGGAAAAGTCCAGGGTGAGGGCTTGCAGGCTCTTTAAAAGGGGGGCGGTCTCCTGCAGCTCCCGGCAGTTTTCCCCTCTCGTGCCGCACAGGCACTTTTCTAAAGGTTCCAGGGCCTTTGCCACCTCCTTGCGGCAGGCATCCAGCCGGCAGAAAAGAGGATCTTCTTTATAGCCCCGCAGGGGCTTCCGGCGGCTGGGGGCAAAGGCCTGCCGCAGAGCTAGGGCCTTGTCCCAGTCTCCGGCGGCGCAGGCCTCCATAAGGGCTGAAAGCTGCCGCCTGTCCTCTGTGAACACCGGGCCGAAGTTTTCCTCCAGCTTCACGTCCTGGGCTGCGGCTTCCTGCCCGGCTTCCAGCAGGCCGCAGCAATAGGCGGCAATCTCTTTGGCATAGGACAAAACCGCCCCTTCCCACAGCGCCCCGTCCCCCTGCTCGTAAAGGGCCACCTTTTCCTCTAACCACCTTTCCGGGAAGGGGTGGGACTGCATAAAGCGGTACAGGGTGCGCACCATGGCGGCAAGCCGCCTGTCGTCCCGCTCCCCGGTAAAGGCGTCTGCCAGTTCCGCCACCTCCCCGGACTCAAAGGCCGCCTGGAGGGCTTCTTCCAGGGCCTCCCCGCAAAGCTCCTCCTCCCGCTTGTCGGAAAGGATGGTAAACTCCGGGGAGATGTCCAGCACATGGAAAAATTCCCGCACCATCTCCGCGCAGAAGCTGTCCACCGTGCCGATGTGGGCCTGGGGCAGAAGCAGGCTTTGGCGGCGCAGCACCGGGTTTTCCGGGTTCTCCCGGATAAGCCCCCACAGGCGCTGCTCCAGCCTGGCCCGCATTTCCTGGGCCGCGGCCTTTGTAAAGGTGACAATCAGCAGCCGGTCGGCGGGGACAGGGTTTTCCCTGTCTGTCAGCCGCTCAATGGCCCGCTGTACCAGCACGGCCGTCTTGCCGCTGCCCGCCGCCGCCGCCACCAGCACTGTGCCCCGCCGGGCGGAGATAGCGTCCTGCTGGGCACGGGTCCAGGCTGTTTCAGCCATCCCGCTCCCCTCCTTCCTGTAAAGCTTCCCTCATGCGGGCCAAAGCCTCCTCCTGGGAGGCGTCGTCCTCCTGCACGTCGTTTTCTGAAAACTCGCTGCCGCACACCGCCCCATAGGGGCACAGCCGGCAGGCGTTGTGCCGGTTTAAATTGGGGCGGGCTTCCGCCGCGCCCCGCAGCAGCTCCCGGCCCATGGCGGCAATCAGCTTCTTGGAATAGGCAAGCACCAGGGCCATCTGCTCTTTTGTCAGGGGCGGGGAGGGGCTTTTGCGCAGGCTGCCGTCCTTGTTCAAAGCGGCGGGGATAAATTTCCCCTTGGCCCCTGCCTCCATGGCCTCGATAATCTCCGTATCCGCCAGCACCACCCCGTTCATGCGCAGCAGCTTGTCTGCCCGCTCCTGAACGGCGGCGTCCTCCTCCCCACGCCCGGCGGAAACGGAAGGCTCTGCCGCCGGCATGTAGAGAATGCCTGCCGGGGCCTGCCCGCCCTGCTCTACCAAAGCGGCAAGATACACCAGCATCTGCATGTTCAGCCCGTAAAGCACGTCTGCCAGCTTGAAGATTTTCCGCCCTGTCTTATAGTCAATCACCCGCACGTAATCCTGCCCGCTGGGGCTGTGGTACACGTCCACCCGGTCGATAGTGCCCCCTACGGTGACAATGCGGCCGTTTCCCAGCTCTACCTGCAGAGGGGGATAGCCGCCGCTTCCCAGGCCCAGCTCGAAATGCTCCGGGGCAAAGCGGCTTTGGGAAAGTTCCTTTTCCACATGGCGTATCAGCTTGCAGGCAGACTGGGCCATGCGCCCCAGCCGGTATTTCTGCCTGCCGCTTAAAAGCTCCATGCCTCCCAGGCTGTCCCGGGCATAGTCCCCGATGTGCCCCTGCACAATCTGCTCCAGCTCCTGCTGCGTCCAGGCTTCCCGCTGTTCCTTGGGGCACTGGAACACCTGCTCGAACAGATAATGCATCAGGGTGCCGTACTGCATCACGTCCACCTCGGCGGGGCGGCGCTCCCGGGCGTTTATGCCGTAGCGGCAGAAATATTTAAAGGCACAGCTATGGAAGGTTTCAATCTGGGTGGGGGAGACAAAGGGCTTTTCCCCATATATTTTTTGGGCCAGTTCCGGGCTTTCCATGCCCACAGCCCCCTGGCCCGCCGCCCGCTCCAGGGCGGCAATGCGGCCCTCATAATAGGCGTCTCCTGCAAAAAGCAGGCGCAGGGCCTGGGCCTGGGGGCTTTTGTCCTGGAGACGGGGGGCCATGTAGGAGAAAGCCGCCTCCAGGGAATTGGCAAAATATTCCTCCGGCAGGTTTTCCAAGGGGGCAAGGGCTGGGAACAGCGCCCGCACCTCCGCCACCAGCTCGCTTGGCTCCCTGTCCTCCCCGCCTATGGAGGCAGGCCAGCTTATATACAGCGCCTCGGAAGGGGCGCAGGCAACGGAATAGGCCAGATACCGCTCCTCTATGGCTTTCTGCTCCAGGGGATCCCCCAAAGGCAGGTTAAGCTCTAAAAGCGCCCGGCGCTCCGCATCGGAAAACACCCCGGAGGAATGGGGGGCCAGGGGAAATTCCCCCTGCGCCACGCCGATGAGGAAGGCCGCCTTGGGAGAGGACTGGCGCACCTGCTCTGCTGTGCCGAACAGCACCTGGTCCACCGTCTGAGGGATTTCCGACACGTCCTCTGCCGCCAGCACCTCCCGCAAAAGCTGGAAATACCGTTCCCGGGAGATCTTCCTGTCCCCTAAAATGCTGTGCATCTGATCCAGAAGCTCCATCAAAAGCTCCCACACCCGCACCTGCCGCGCCGCAAGGCCCTCCTCGCCCGCCCTTTCCAGCTCCCGGCAGTAGGCTGGCAGGGTTTCTTCCAGGCCGTATGCTGTCAGCAGGGTGTAAACCGCCTGGGAGATTTCCTCCCCTGTGGCGTCCCGGGTGGCGGCGGCAAACTGCTGCAGCGGGGTGATAAGCCGCTGCCGCAAGCCGTTTACATAGGCTAAAAATTCCCTGTCCGCTTCTGTAAATTCCCGCCCAAAGCCCTGGGGGTGCCGGACAAATTCCTGCCGCCAGCCGGAACCGGTTACCTTCCACAGGAAGGCGTAATTTTCCAAATCGGAAATTTCCTCCGCGGTAAAGCCGGACACCCCGGTTTTCAGAAGCTCCAAAAGGCTGTCTGTGGCAAGCCCCGACTGCACGCACCGGAAGGCCCCCAGGGCAAAGCGCGTTACAGGCTCCGCGTCCACCCGCATGGGCTGGGACATGAAACAGGGAATGTCTCGCTTTTTCAGGGCCACGTCCAGGCTGCCGTAATACCGGGAAGGATCCCGGCAGATGATGGAGATGTCCCGGTACCGCCAGTGCCGCTCCTCCACCAGCCGCCGGATAGTGGCCGCCACAAATTCCGACTCCTGGTACACGTCCTTGGCCTGAAACAGGGCAACTCCCTGGCTGTCCTCCGCGGAAAGCCCCTCCCCGCCGGAGAAAAGCCCAGCCTCCAGCAGCTTCAGGCTTTCATTATGAAAGCGCGGCGCGCCTGTCAGCACCACAGGAGGCAGCATTCCCACCCCCTGCTCCTCTGCTAGGCGGCGCAGGCGGGCATGGGTGCGGTCTACCAGGGCGAAAAGCCCGGCGTCATCCCCAAGGCCATCGGTACACAAGGAGACGGTAACGGTTTCAGCCCGCCGGAGGATTTGCCCCAGCACCTTCATTTCCTGGACGGTGAAGCCTTCAAAGGAATCTACCGCCACAGTGCAGCCTGCAAAAAAGCGGCTTTCCTCCAGGGCCTGGGCCAGCCTTGTCAGGTCGTCCCGGGCATCCAGGTAGGAAGCCGCCACCAAAGCTTCATAGGTTTCAAAAATCAGCCCCAGCTCCCGCGCCTTCTGTCCCAGGCCCTGGCCCTTCAGCCGCCCTGCTGTTTCCAAAAGCTGTAAAGGCTCTATCCCGCACATTTTCATCTCGTTTACCGCGGTGAGCATCATGTCTGTTGTCCGCCCGCTTTGGGCGGCGCTGCGGTATACCTCCAGGCTGTCCTGGCAGGCCGCGATGGCGCAGGACATCAGGATGCGCCTGCCCCCGTCGCTGAGCCTGCGCCCTGCCGCCCCGCCTTCCCGGCGGAAAACGGTTTCCGCAAGCCTCGTGAAGCTGTAGATGCCGATGGCATTGGCCTGCCTGGCCCCTGCCAGGCGCAGCATGGCCTTTTCCGTTTCAAAGGAATACTGCTCGGGCACCAGCATGATGCACCTGCTGTCTCCTGACAGGGCCTTGTCCGCCAGCATCCTGCGCATATATTCTGTTTTTCCGCTTCCCGCGCGGCCCAGCACAAATTGCAGCATAAAACGCTATGGGAACCAAAAATCTGCACAAAAGGGAAAAATCCCCTTGCGCAGACCGGCGCCGCTCCTTTCCGTTGGGTTTAAGGCAGGCCCTAGGGCTTGTTTGAAAAATCGAAAACACCGTCTTTTTGTCCAAAGCGGAACGCATGTATGCGTTTGCGTTTCTCTGAGTTGAAAATCCTCGACAAGGCGAAAACATTCCGTAAACGGAATGTTCAGCCTGTCTAAAACGCATATGTGCGTTTGCGGTTCATCCGCCTTGAAACCGCTCCGTTTTGTCTCAAAAATTCAGCACTTTCTCTATTTCCAAACAAGCCCTAAGCCGCTGGGGGCGGGCCGCCTTTTTTGGCGTGGATCTCATCCGGGAGATCCAGATGGTTTTCCTCGTCGGTGGAATGGAGCAGGGTGAAGAACACCTGGGAATACCGGAAAGCGGCGTACAGCATCATCAGGGCTGTAAGCGTCAGGAGCACAAAGGACACTGTGTAAAAGGCCTGGGGCGTGGCGGCCAGGTGCAGGCCGTCCATCACCACAATGACGGACACAGACACATAAAACATCACCGTGGCCACCTTGCCATACCACTTGGCCCCGCCGGGGCGGCGGCGCTTTTTCAAAAGTACCAAGGCACAGCAGAGCATCAGCAGCTCTTTGGCGATAAACAGCCCTAACAGAGGGCCTATCATGGGGAACCTGATGGCAAGGCACAGGGCCACAACCCCCTGGGTCAGCTTGTCGGCAAAGGGATCCAGAATTTTTCCCAGCTCCGTTATCTGGTTGCATTTGCGGGCAATCAGCCCGTCAAACATGTCGGTAAGGCCCGAAAGCACCAGCAGCGCCGCCGCCCAGGCTAAGCTTCCCCGCAAAAAGCACCAGGCGAAAAAGGGCACAAGCAAAATGCGCATGCAGGACAGCGCGTTGGGGATGGTCAGATTTTGGTTTCTTGGCTTCTTTTCTCGGGACATTCCCTTCTTTTCCCTTCTTTTATAATTCCTTTTTCCAATAGTTTGGCGCAGGCGGGGGCGTCCTAAACAGCCCCTATGCCGTAAACATATGGCCCAGGGGGTTTATGTTCACAAAAATGCCCGCCACAATGGAGTCTTCCAGCGCCTGGTGTATCTGGGACTGGGTGGAGGCGTCCAGCATGGGCACAAAAACCTGGGCCGCGGCCAGCATGACCCACACCAGCACCAGGGCCAGCAGAAAGCCGCACACGCCGCCTAAAATGCTGTCAAGCTGCCCTAAGACAGGCAGGCGCAGGACATGGGAAAGCACTTCCGCCAGTATCCGCACCACGACCATTAAAAGGGCAAAGATGACGATAACCGCCAGCACCTTTAAAAAGCCCACAAAGGTGGGGGCCAGCAGATCGGCAATGCGCTCTGCCGCCGCGCCGCTTCCGCTTACAATGCTGCCGCTGATGGAAGAGGCGGTAACCCCGGCATCCTGCAGGGCGCGGACGATAAAGTCCGGCAGGGAGGCCAGCAGGTTATCTACAGAGGAAAGGGCGTCGCTGGTGCCCAGCATGTTTAAGGACTCCTGCACACGCTCTACCAAAGCGCCCCGGAACATGGAATCAAAAAGCCACTGGGCCGCCATGCCCCCTAAAACAGCGGACAGGCAGGCGGCAATAATGGATCCCAGGAAATGGATGGCGGATCGGATAAACCCACGGAATACCCCCATCGCCACAAACAAAACAAAAACGCCAAAAAGCACCAAGTCCAGCACGTAATTCACTGGCAGCAACCTCCCTTTTCAAACAGCCATCTTAAATATAGCACAATTCTCCTTTTTTCACAACCCCCACCCGCCTTACAGATATCTTACGGGGGGCTTACAAATACGAAAGCCCCGCCCCTATAGCAGATATACAGCCAGGGGAAGGAAAACATGACAGGGAAAAGCCGGGCTTATTCCACCCGCAGGGCGCGCACCTCGCTGACACCCAGCACATAGGCGGCGCTTTCGCTGGAAAGGGCCAGGGCCTTGGCGTCCCCGCCGGCGTCGGCCCGGCCCAGCTCTTTGCCTGTGGAATAGTCGAAGAACACCGCTTCGCCGCCTGCAAGCACCCCGACCGTCCCCCCGTATACGGAGACAGACTCTATGCGCTTTTGCACCTCCATGCGCACAGGTTCCTCCCCGCTGGAACCATAGGCCAGCAGGGTGCTTGCGCCAGCGTGTTCGTAAGCGGAAATGGACAGGAAGGCCCGCCCCGCGCCCAGCCGGAAAGCGGTAAGCTGCCGGCCCTGGTAGTTGTCCTCTGAGAAGCTGTAGTCGGAAGAGCTGGCCCGCAGGAGGGCGGTGTCCCCCACAGCATAGATAGATCCGTTTTCCCCCCAATAGGCAGCCAGCAGCAGGTTTTCCCGGGTTTCATATTCGGCAATGGGGGCTTCGTTTGTAAAGTCGAACACCAGCACCTTGGAAATCAGGATGCCCTTGTCGCTGCGCACAGTGCATACCACCCCATAAGCCCCGTCGAAGTTCAGGGCAATGGCGGTGATGTAGTCCCAGGCCAGGGAATACTGGTACTGGAGGGTGCCGTCCTTCTGGTACACTTTCAGTTCCGAGGCCCCATTGGTTCCCTGCACCCCCAGGGCAAACCGCCCGTTCTGGGCGATGGCTCCTGTAAGGATGTCCCGTTCCTCCACGCTGTTTACCACCACGTCTGTGCCGGAAAGGGCTGTATAGCCGGTGCTGCCGCTGTTATAAAGGAGATACCGATCCCCAGCGCCCTGGAGCACAGGATGGTTCAGGCTGTGGCGCAGGGAAATTTCCTCCCGCCCGGTAGGATTGAGGATGCTGAACACAGTATCGCTGAGCACCACCGCGTTGCCTCCCTGGGCCAGGAAATTGGCTTCCAGCACCTCGGAACCGGTAATCTGCACTGGAAAGCCGTCGCCGATTTCCGCCCCGGTAATCTGCAGCTTCAGCCAGGAACCAATGCTCTCCGGATTCAGGCTTGTGCGGTTCATCCACAATGCCAGTCCAATTACCAGCACCAGCAGGATGATTGCCGCCCGGTAAACCGCTTTGGGTACGGCGGCGGGCTGTTTTCTTTTCCCTTCGTCGTATGTAATAGACGCGCCGCCCTCCGGTTCCTCTTCAGGCCCGGTCTCCTGGGGCGGGTTCTGGTAATCCCGGAGCTGGATAATCTGCGGCTCTTCCTTTTTACTGTGTTTTCCCATACGCCTGCTCTGTGGCCCAGCCGGGGCCGCTCCTTTCTTCAAATGAAACTACTGCCAATATGCGGGGAACTTTTTTCAGGAAAAAGTTCCCCGCATCCTCTAAAAACCTTCCCGCTGTGCAGAAAGCCTGCTGCCGGGCAAATCGTAGAAAACCCGGTTAAGGTACAGCCCACAGGCAGGGGCTGTTGGCCCGGCGGCCCGGCGGTCTTTGGCCCCGATAACGGCGGGAATGTCCTGGGGGGAAAGCTTCCCCTGTTGCACCCGGAGAAGGGTGCCTGTCATGATGCGCACCATGTTATAGAGGAAGCCGTCGGCGGATACGGTAAACACCACCATGTCCCCTCGGCGCTCTACCCGGGCCGCTGTGACGGTACGGGTGAAATCCCCTATCTCCCGGCTGTCCAAAGTGCAGAAGGAGGAAAAATCGTGGGGGCCAGTGTAATGGGCGGCGGCCTCGTTCAAAAGGCTTTCGTCTATAGGATACCAGTAGTGCAGCGCCCGGTTATGGAGGAAGGGATCCCGCACCGGATGGTTCCAGATTTCATAACAGTATTCCTTGCCCAAACAGGAATACCGGGCGTGAAAGCCCTCCGGCACCTCCCGGCAGGATTTCACCGCAATGTCCGGGGGGAGATAGCGGTTTAAAGCGGCAGGCAGGCGCTCCGGCGGGATGCGGCTCTCTGTTTGAAGGCTTACGGCAAATTCCCGGGCATGCACCCCTGTGTCTGTGCGGGAGCAGGCCTTGATGTCCTCCCCGCCTCCGGTCACCCTTGCGAGGGCAGACTGAAAAACCTCCTGCACAGTCAGGGCGTTTTCCTGTATCTGCCAGCCATGGTAATGGGCGCCGTCGTAGCTTAAAGTGATAAGCAGGTTACGCATGGACACTCCTTAATCAAATGCCAGCGCCCCGGGGGGCAGCAGGATATCTTCCAAAATGGCGAAAGGTTCCCGGCGGAAATCCTTCACCAGCAGTACTTCGTTTTTATCATTGAGCACCAGCCCAGCGGCGGACACAATGTGTTTGGGGAAATCCATAAGGGCCTCCTTTCAAGGCAAAGCGTATTGTTGTCAGAACGGCGCCCCAAAGGCGGGAGGATTTATACTTTCTTCCGCGTCAAAAAGGCTCCAACAATGCCCCCCGCAAGAATAACGGGCGCTGCCCGCACAAACACCCACTCAAAGGCGTGGAAGGCTGTCCCGGCAATGGCGAGTTCCGGATCGGCATAGTCCCAGCCTAAATAGGGGCTGTGTAAGACGGTTAAGGCCGCAAAAATAACTGCGATGGCCGCGCACAGGGAGATAGACAGCCAGTGGAGCATTTTCCTTTTCAACGCTTCCCTTCGGGCAAGCTGCAGGTTTATGACCTCCAGCTTTTCGGCAATGGCCTTTATGCTGTCTGCCTCCGGCTCTGTAACCGATTCCCCCAGCAGGGTGCTCACAGGCGTTTCAAAGGCCTCCGACAGGGCGACCAGCATATCTGCGTCCGGCACGGACAGCCCCTGTTCCCACTTGGAGATGGTCTGGCGCACCACATGCAGCTTGATGGCAAGCTCTTCCTGGGAAAGGCCCTTTGATTTTCTCAGTGCTTTCAGGTTTTCGTTTAACATAGGGATAACATCCTTTCTGTAAGTTTGTTACCACTATTGTATACAGGACAGCCCGTTGCTACAAGCAACGCAAATTAACATGCGAAATTCCCGGCAGGCAGCGGGCCTGTAAAAAAATCCTTAAGCCGCCGGAGGCAGCCTTCACCGCACAATGGCAGGCGGGAACACCATATTTAGCGTGATAAACGCCGCCAGGGCCAAAAGGGCCGAGCCGATAATGCAATAGTCGTGGGAAGAAAAGCGCAGCACCTTCATTTTGGTGCGGCCCTCGCCGCCATGGTAGCAGCGGCTTTCCATAGCGGTGGCTAAATCATAGGCCCGGCGGAAGGCGGAGACAAACAGGGGGATGAGCACCGGAATCAGAGCCTTCACCCGCTGCACCAAGCCCCCGCTCTCCATGTCCGCGCCCCTTGCCTTTTGGGCGCTCATAATCTTGTCGGTTTCCTCCATGAGAAGGGGCACAAAGCGCAGGGCAATGGTCATCATCATGGCAAAATCGTGGACAGGCACGTGCAGCTTGGAAAGGGGCCGCAGCAGCCGCTCGATAGCGTCTGTAAGCTGGGTGGGGGAGGTGGTGAAGGTGAGCACAGAGCTTGCCAGAATCAGCACGATAATGCGGATGGAGACAAACAGGCAGTTCAAAAGGCCGTTTTTGGTGATTTTCAGGATGCCCCACTGGAAAAGGGGATCGCCTGTGCCGTAAAAAATATTGAGCACAGCGGTGAACGCCACCAGGAACAAAATGGGCTTTAAGGCTCTGAGATACATTTTCAGGGGGATTTTCGACAGGGCCATGGCCAGGGCAATGTACAGCACTGCCCATCCCAGGGAAAAAAAGTTTCCGGCGGCAAAAATCAGCACAATGGAAAAAATGGTGAGGCAGATTTTAAGCCGCGGGTCTGCCTTATGCATCAGGCTTTTCGCGGGGAAAAACTGGCCCAGGGTAATGTCTGACAGCATGGGCTAGGCCTCCTTTCCGGGATTCAACTGCTTGAAATAGGGGATAAGCTGTTTTAAGGCGTGGTCAACCGTCAGGGTGCTGGGGTCAACCGGGCATCCCAGCCTTTCCAGCGCCTGGACGATTTTCGTAATCTGAGGCACCCGCAGGCCCATTCCCTCCAGCTTCCCGCTTTGGGCAAACACCTCTTGGGTGGGGGAGAGGTACGCGCACCGGCTGCTGTTCATCACCAGCAGGCGGTCTGCTGTGCGGCCAATGTCCTCCATGCTGTGGGAGACTAAAAGCACAGTGTTTCCCCGCTTCTTGTGATACTGGGTAATCTGTGTCAGCAGCACGTCCCGGCCCCGGGGATCCAGGCCCGCCGTAGGCTCGTCCAACACCAGCACCTCCGGATCCATGGCAATAACCCCCGCAATGGCTGCCCGGCGCTTTTCGCCCCCGGAAAGCTCAAAGGGGGATTTCTCTAAAAGCTCCGCCTTAAGGCCTGTAAAGGCAGCGGCTTCCTCTGCCCGGGCCTGAGCCTGGGCATCAGAAAGCCCCATGTTTTTCGGCCCGAACATGATGTCTTTTAAAACCGTCTCTTCAAAAAGCTGGTATTCCGGATACTGGAACACCATGCCTACTTTAAAGCGCACGTCCCGGATTTTCTTTGGCTCGGCCCAGATGTCCTTTCCCTCCAGCAGCACCTGGCCCGAGGTAGGGCGTATCAGGCCGTTGAGCATCTGAATGAGGGTGGACTTGCCGCTGCCTGTGTGGCCTATCACCCCTAAGAACTCGCCCCTTTCAATCTCAATGGATACATCCTCCACCGCTGTTTTCTCAAAGGGCGTGCCAATGCCGTATTTGTAGGTTAGGTTCCTGGTTTCCAGTATTGTCATGTTTGTGAACACGTTCCTTTCCGGTTTATACCAGCTTTCTCATGCGGATGCGCCCGCCCTCGTCTTTGTCATCCGTAAAGCCTGACCGCTTGTAAAGCCTGTGGGCGCGCAGGTTCGATTTTTCCACGTGGAGCACCACCTGGGGGATGCCCCTGTCCCTGGCGTATTGCTCTGCTGCTTTCAAAAGGGCCGTGCCAATCCCCCGGCCCCGGCAGGGCGTGCTGACGCTGAAATCGTCCAGATAGATATAATCCGCCGGCTCGTGGTGCTCTTCAATGGAGAGGAAAGCTTCCACCCTGCCGTTAGATTCTGCCACGCATATCCAGTTCTCGGTGCCCGCGAAGAAGCGGTCTAGTTCATTCTCCTTATACCCTTCAGCCTCTGTTTTGTTGTAAATGGCCTGGAGCATTTCAATGAACAGCGCCCCTATCCTGGCCTTGTCAGAAGGCACCGCTTTTCTCAATGTGTATTCCAAAGCTTTTCCACTCCTGTTTTCAACACTAGCGCAATAGGTTCCTAAACATCCCCACGCACTCCTCCACAGAAAGGGGGATGTCCGGCAGCGCCACCCCCGCCGCCCGCAGCCTGTAGCATAATTCTGTGGCCTGGGGCACGTCCAGGTCATGGCGCTTCAGGCGCTCCACCTGCTTGAAAACATGCTGGGGCGTGCCGTCCATCAGCACCTGCCCCTTGTCCATTACCACCACCCGGCCCGCCTGCACCGCCTCGTCCATATAGTGGGTAATGAGCACGATGGTGATGCCCTTTTCCCGGTTCAGCCGGGTGATAGTCTCCATCACCTCCTGGCGGCCCCGGGGATCCAGCATGGCGGTAGGCTCGTCCAGCACAATGCATTTTGTCTCCATGGCAATGACCCCGGCAATAGCCACCCGCTGCTTCTGCCCGCCGGAAAGCTTGTGGGGGGCGTGCTCCCGGTAGTGGTACATGTCCACAGCCTTTAGGGCCTCGTCCACCCGCCGACGGATTTCCTCCGGGGGCACCCCCAGGTTTTCCGGGCCGAAGGCCACATCCTCCTCTACAATGCCAGCCACGAGCTGGTTGTCAGGGTTTTGCAGCACCAGCCCCACCTGCCGCCGCACCGGAAGCTGGTTTTCCTCCAGCCCCGCGTCCAGCCCGTCTATGAGCACCTGCCCCGAGGAAGGGGAGAGCATCCCGTTTAAAAGCTTTGCCATAGTGGATTTGCCGCAGCCATTGTGCCCTAAAAGCGCCACAAACGCCCCCTGCCCAATGTCCAGGTTAATGCCATGGAGCACTTCTTTTTCCGCCCCGGCCTCCATGGCATAGGAAAAACGCACGTCTTTTATCTCAATAAAAGCCATCTGCTGTCCCCTTTCTTCTGCTTTCCATCAGCCGCCGGATGAACCATTGCGCCTGCGGTCATTTTTCCCGCAGCTTTTTCCACCACAGGTACAGCCCTGTGCCCAGGAAATAGGCAAACATCACCAGGTAAAAGGGCATAAACTGCACATAGGTTCCTGCGTAGGCAGCCTTACTCAGCGCCCTATAGAAAAGCGCCGCCGACATCGCCGCCCCCAAAAAGTACACCATCCGGGGCACAGGCTTCTGCTCTCCGCCCCGGGTCAGATCCCGCACAAAGAGGATGACGAAGGCTGTCAGCCCTATGACGCCCAGGGAAAAATACAGGGCGGCGCCTGTCCCTGTCTGTACGCACTCGTAAATCATGCTCAGCACCCAGCCCAGGGCCAGCGCCGCATATATCCATCTTGCCATAAATCTGCTCCTTTTTTGCTGCTGCCTGAGTTTTTGGGGCTTCCCAAATTTTTGCCCTGCAAAGACTCCGCAGTCTGCGGACCGCGGCCAAAGGGCCTTGCCCTTTGGAATCCTACAAACCCTTTTAAAAAAGGGTTTGACCCTCAAACCAAATTTTTCCACACAAGCGGGAGTGCCCCGGACACGCGGCCGCCTTTGTAAGCGCGGAATCTCATTCCGCAGCGGAAAATTTTCTCCCGCCAGCAGGCGGAACGCCTGTGCCCCGCGTCCCGGGTCAAGCGTCACGCTTGCTGTCATGCTATCGGGAGTGCCCCGGGCACGCGGCCGCCTTTGTAAGCGCGGAATCTCATTCCGCAGCGAAAAGTCTCTTCCCGCCAGCAGACGGAACGTCTGCGCCCCGCGTCCCGGGTCAAGCGTCACGCTTGCCAGATGGCGGTGCTGCCGCAGGGCAGGACAAGGCCGGTGCTGGTTACCCGCAGGCCGATTTCGTCTGCGGAGACAGCCCCGCCGGCTTTCGGGCAGAGCAGCACCCCCAGCAAATATTCCATTACAGCCGGGGAAAGGCCGGTGGTGTAGGAATTTAAAATGAAAAACAGGGGCTTTTCCGACAAAATAGGCAGGCACATGGAGATAAGCCCGTAAAGCTGTTCCTCCAGCTTCCACACCTCGCCTCCAGGCCCCCGTCCGTAGGAGGGGGGATCCATAATAATGCCGTCGTAGGTGTTGCCCCGGCGCTGTTCCCGCTGGACAAACTTCACGCAGTCATCAACGAGCCAGCGCACCGGCTTATCCGCAAGGCCGCTTGCCTGGGCATTCTCCTTGGCCCACTGCACCATGCCCTTGGAGGCGTCCACATGGGTGACGGCGGCTCCCGCCTGCAGGCAGGCCAGGGTGGCGGCCCCTGTGTAGCCGAACAGGTTTAAAACCTTTACAGGCCTCCCGGCGCTTTGGATTTTCTCTTTGGCAAACTGCCAGTTTACCGCCTGCTCCGGAAAAAGCCCGGTGTGCTTAAAACCCATGGGCTTTAGCCGGAAGGTCAGCCCCTCCCAGCCGATTTGCCACACCTCAGGCAGCTTCCTGTAGGTTTCCCAGTGCCCCCCGCCCTTATGGGAGCGCACATACCGGGCATGGGCCTTTTTCCACAGGGGGCCGTCCTTGCCCCCCTCCCAGATAATCTGGGGATCGGGCCGGATAAGGAGGATATCCCCCCAGCGCTCCAGCCGCTCCCCGCCTGCTGTGTCTAAAAGTTCATAGTCGTGCCACTGTGCGGTACGCATTAGGAAAGCTCCCTCTCAATCACGTCCGCCACTTCCTTTGCAATCTGCTGGATCTGCTCCTCGTCGCGGCCCTCTACCATCACCCGCAGCAAAGGCTCTGTGCCGGAAGGCCGCACGATAACCCGGCCTTCCTTGCCTAAAGCAGCGGCGGCCTTGTCGATGGCGGCTTTTACGGTATGGTCTGTGTAGAAGGCAAGCTTCCCTTCTGGGGTGACTTTGATATTAATCATGGTCTGGGGATAGCGCTGCATCAGCGTGGCAAGGCTTGAAAGCTTCGCTTCCCGGCGGCGCAGAAGGCTTAAAAGCTGGCAGGCGGTAAGCTGCCCGTCGCCGGTGGTGGCGAAATCCCGGAAAATCACATGCCCGCTCTGTTCGC
This sequence comes from Neglectibacter sp. X4, assembly GCF_009917365.1. Lineage (NCBI taxonomy): Bacteria > Bacillati > Bacillota > Clostridia > Eubacteriales > Oscillospiraceae > Neglectibacter > Neglectibacter sp. X4. The sequence continues at coordinate 103,196 of NZ_QWLE01000002.1, forward strand.
CGCCGAAATTATAGCCGTCTAAGCGCATCTGCTCCAGCACATAGCGGTCGCCCACCTTTGTGGCCTCAAAGCGCATGCCGTTTTCCTCGCAGAACCGCTGGAAGCCCAGGTTTGTCATAATGGTGCCCACCACAGCGCTGCCGGAGAGCTTCCCCCTGCTCTTCATGTCCAGGGCGCAGATAGCCATGATAAAGTCGCCGTCAATGAAATTGCCCTGTTCGTCCACCATCAGGCAGCGGTCGGCGTCCCCGTCAAAGGCCACCCCCGCGTCCACCTCGTGGGTCTTTACATATTCAATGAGCCCCTCCATGTGGGTGGAGCCGCACTGGTCGTTCACGTTGATGCCGTCGGGAGTATCGTTCATCATGGTGACCTCCGCCCCCAGCTCGGTAAACAGGGCCTGGGCTGTGGCGCTGGCCGAGCCGTTTGCGCTGTCGATGGCGATTTTCAGCCCGTCTAAAGAGAAATGCACGGTGTTTTTCACATGGTCGATATAATCCCGCACAGCGCTGTCCGCATGGGCAACTGTGCCGATGCCGTCCTCCTGGGGGAACTCGTGGGAGATGTCGGACTTGCCTAAAATGATGTCCTCAATGCGCTCCTCCAGGTCGTCGGGCAGCTTGTAGCCGTCCCCGGAGAAGATTTTAATGCCGTTATACTCAAAGGAGTTGTGGGAGGCGGAAATCATAATCCCCGCGTCTGCCTTATACTTTTCCACCAGATAGGCCACAGCCGGGGTGGGCACCACGCCCAAAGTGATAACGCTGGCCCCGATGCTGCAAAGCCCCGCTGCCATGGCGTTTTCCAGCATGTCGGAGGAGAGGCGGGTGTCCTTGCCGATAAGCACCCTTGGGTGGCGGTTGGATTTGTTGGTCAGCACCCGGGCCGCCGCCCGGCCTAACTGGGTGGCAAGCTCGCAGGTCAGGTCTTTGTTGGCAATGCCCCTGATTCCGTCAGTTCCAAAAAGTCGTCCCATAATAACACCTCGTTTATATTTTTCTTGTTTATAAGATATGCAGCTTTCCTGCCCTTCTGCCAGAAAGGTAAAGTTCTTTACCGGCTTTCTCCGAAAGAAGGCCGCAGGGTGTGGGGCAGCGCCCCACGACCTTGCAACGCCCCACGGTCTTGCCCTACTCCGGCAGCCTGGTCTGCTCCGGCGGGGCAGCGGCGGGCTGCAGAGCAGCGGGCACAGGCAGGCCCAGGTGCAGGTAAGCCGCCGCTGTGGCACAGCGGCCCCGGGGCGTGCGGGAGAGAAAGCCTATCTGCATGAGGTACGGCTCGTTTACGTCCTCAATGGTCACAGCCTCCTCCCCGATAGCCGCTGCCAGGGTTTCCAGGCCCACAGGGCCTCCGCCGTAAAACTGGATGATGGCGGAGAGCATCCGCCGGTCGCTCTGGTCTAAGCCCAGCTCATCAATCTCCATCCTGTCCAGGGCGATTTTCGCGGTGTTCAGGGTGATAACCCCGCCGCTCATCACCTCGGCAAAATCCCGCACCCGCTTTAAAAGGCGGTTGGCAATGCGGGGGGTGCCCCGGGAGCGGCTGGCAATTTCCAGCGCCGCGTCCGCCTCAATGTCCGCCCCCAGGATTTTCGCGCTGCGGGTGACGATTTTCCCCAGTTCCTGGGGGTTATACAGCTCCAGCCGCAGCACCACCCCGAAGCGATCCCGCAAAGGGGCGGAAAGCTGGCCCGCCCTGGTGGTGGCCCCCACCAGGGTGAAATGGGGCAGGGGCAGATGGTAGCTTGCCGCCATCTGGCCTTTCCCGGTGATGATGTCTAGGGCAAAGTCCTCCATGGCCGGATACAGGATTTCCTCCACCTGCCGGGAAAGCCTGTGCACCTCGTCGATGAACAGCACGTCCCCGGGGGAGAGGTTTGTCAGCAGGGCGGCTAAATCCCCGGGCTTTTCGATGGCAGGGCCGCTTGTCACCCGCAGGTTTACCCCCATTTCGTTTGCCACAATGCCTGCCAGGGTGGTTTTGCCCAGGCCCGGCGGGCCGTACAGCAGCACATGGTCTAAAGATTCCTTCCGGCTCAAGGCCGCCCCAATATAGATTTTCAGGTTTTCCTTCACCTTTTCCTGCCCGATATACTCGGAGAAGGCCCGGGGCCGCAGGGGGTTCTCCGTCTCCCTGTCCTCTGGGGTGTAGCCCGTATGGGTAAGGCGGTTTTCTAAGTCCATCTCATCCTGGGCGTCCCAGTCGATGCCATACTCCATCCCGCCGCTTTTTTCTATCATGGATGTTTATCTCCTTTGGTTTCGTTTGCCCGCCTTTTGGCAAGCTTACGGTTCACGATATACAGCGCCGCCGCTTCTGCCGCCGCCAGCAGCGCCGTAAAGGCCGCCCCTGTCAGCAGAGACGTATACCAGGGCGCGCCCCCCATGGCGTATAAGTCCGGGTGGGCCTGATAGTCCCGCCACTGCCAGAAGCTGTGGCCCAGATACACCCCGATGGTGGAGCCTATGGATATCTGCAAAAACCGCTTTGCTTTTTCCAGCATAGCAACGCCTCCTGATAAAGACCGTGGAGCGCTGCTCCACACCTCTGCTTCTCGCCTTCCGGCTCGGTCGGGTCAGAGCGAACCCCACCGGGGGCCTTCCCCCTTTTCCCCAAAAAGGTTTGATCGAAAAAGGACTTTTCCGTTCACGCCCCTGCAAAGCCTTTTAAGGCCAGCCGTATCAGTTCCTCCACAGGCAGGCTGCTGTCCAGGCGGCCTACAGCGGCGGCCGCGTCTGTGGGGGAATACCCTAAAGTGGCAAGGGCCTCCACAGCCTGGGCGGCATTGCCGGAGGCCGATGGCCCGCCGGGCTGTAGGAAGTCTGCCCCCAATTCCCCGGTGGAAAAATCCACCACCTTGTCCTTTAATTCCAGCACAATGCGCTGGGCAAGCTTCGGCCCCACGCCGTTTGCCCGGCAGAAGCGCTTTACATCCCCGCCAGCCGCCGCCAGAGCCACCTCCTCCGGAGACAGCTCCGAAAGGATGGCAAGGCCTGCCTTTGGCCCCACGCCGCTGATAGCGGTGAGCAGCTTAAAGCAGTTCAGCTCTGTTTGGGTGGCAAAGCCGAAAAGATCCAGCGCGTCCTCCCGCACATTTAAATGGGTGTACAGGGTGGCGGACCCGTTCAGGCGCAGGGTGCGCAGGGTGCCCATAGAGGTGGCGCACTTAAAGGCCACGCCTCCCACGTCCACCACGGCAAAGCCCGGCTCTGTATGCACGATTTTTCCAGTCAAACTATAAAACATAAGTAAATCTCCTTGCTTTTGGAGGGGTCTGCGCCTTCCCTGTCCAGGCAGGCACTTGTAATTTTTTCAAGCTTATGATGCGGAAGGCCCCGAAGTCTAGCGCAGCAGTGCCCGGCGCAGGGGAGAGCCTGCGGCTTGGCCATGGCAGATGGCAAGGGCCAGGGCGTCGGCGGCATCGTCGGGCTTGGGGATGGAGGGCAGGGCCAGCAGGCGGCGGGTCATTTCCTGCACCTGTGGCTTCAGGGCCTTGCCATAACCTGTTACCGCTTGCTTCACCTGGGGCGGGGTATACTCATACAGAGGGACGCCCCGCTGGGCAAGGGCCAGGAGGAGAACCCCCCGGGCCTCCGCCACGCCGATGCCGGTGGTCTTGTTGTTTGTAAAGTACAGCTTTTCTACAGACGCCGCCTGGGGCTGCAGGGTGTCAAGCAACTGGCACATGCCGTCGTATATCTCCCGCAGGCGCTCCCCAAAGTCCGCCCCGGCAGGGGTGGTGACCGCGCCGTATTCCAAGGGCCGGTAGGCCCCGTTTTTTGCCTCAATTACCCCGTAGCCCACAATGGCATAGCCGGGATCAATGCCTAAAATGCGCAAAAAGCGTCCTCCTTGGCGGCAGTGCCGCCGCATAATCACAATCAGTATACCACAATCCGGAAGAATTGAACAGATAAAAAATGCGAACAGCCTATGAATTTTCCCCGGCTCCTTCGCGGAAACTAGGGGAAAGGCGTTATAGGGTTTGTTTGAAAAATTTTATGAAAGGAGCGATACCGGGCGCAAAAGGCTGTTCCTTTACAGCTCTTTGTGCGGATTCCGGTTCGCAGGGCGATTGAATATGAGCAGACGAGGAAAAATCAGGCTGTGGGCTTTCGGGCTGGCCTTGGTGTTTATAGGGGGCGGCTTTCTTATAGACCTGCGGCTTTCCCTGAACCAGAGCGGCACCCGCCTGGAATATGTATACCAGCGGGCGCTGGGGGACTTGACCGATGAAGTCAGCGGCATGGGCCGGACGCTGGAAAAAGCCCGGTATGCCGGAACCCCCGCCATGCAGAGCGTGCTGTCCGCCCAGCTTCTGGAGCAGAGCGGCGGGGCCAAGGCAGCCTTGGGAAGCCTGCCCTTTTCTATGGAGAAAACGGAGCGCATCAGCCGTTTCCTGTCCCAGGTGGGGGACTATGCCCTGGCCCTGACACGGAAATCCTTTTCTGGCGAGGAGCTTCAGCGGCAGGACTTAGAGGGCTTTTCCACCCTGCAGGCATATGCGGGCAAGCTGGAAGAGGCCCTCACAGGCATACAGGCCCGGCTGACGGCAGAGGGGGCGCAGATAAACAGGCTGGAAAGCCTTTTGAACAACGTGGATGAAATTGAGGAGCTGGCCCTTCTGGACGATGATTTTGACAGCGTGGCAAAGGAGTTTGCCGATTTCCCCGCCCTGCTGTACGACGGGCCTTTCTCCGACCATATCCCCCAAAGGGAGCCTTTGTACCTGAAAGGGGAAGGGGAAATCAGCCGGGAACAGGCCGGGGAAAAGGCCGCCGCCTTTTTAGGCTGCGCAGCAGGGGATTTGGAATTTACCGGGGAAGGAGGCGGGCAGCTTCCTGTGTTTTCCTTTGCCCGGGAGGGCGAGCAAATCCGTGTCACCCGGCAGGGCGGGGAAATCGCCTATTATAAAAAGGAAAACAGCGGCGCTGGCAGCCTTTCCTATGAAGAAGCCTTAAAGGCGGCAAAAAAGGCCCTGGAGGGCCTGGGGCTTCCCCCGCTGCAGGAAAGCTATTATGTAAGCAGCGATGGCTTGTGTACGGTGAATTTCCACACAAAAGCCGCAGTGGGGGAGGAGGAAGCCCTGTGCTATCCCGATCTTATTAAAGTTACGGTAGAGCTTGAGAAGGGTGGCATGGTGGAATATGACGGGACAGGGTTTTTGATGAACTGCCGCGAGCGCTCCCTATCCACCCCGGCCCTTTCGGCAGAAGAAGCCGCCGAAGGCTTAAGCCCGCTGCTCCAGGTGGAAAGCACCCGGCTGGCGGTTATCCCCACCCCTGGCCTGGACGAGGTGCTGTGCTGGGAGTTTTCCTGCAAAGGGGAGGACGGGCGGCAGGTGCTCAGCTATGTGAACACAGAAACAGGCCTGGAGGAGCAGCTATACCTGCTGCAGATAGATGACAGCGGGGTGCTGGCGTCTTAGGAGGTGTTCACGCGCCGCCTTTGGCTCCTTTGCGCGCTGGACACAGGCCGCGCAACCGAAAAATGAAAGTGGGCTTTTATAGTTAACACAGTTCAAAAGAGGTGCACCTCTTTTGAACCAGGCGGTAAAGCCGCCTGGCTTTAAAATCAGTAAATCTCAATTTTAAAGTGTGTTTGCTATATATGCGGCAAAAAGCAGGCAGGCGTTCACAAAAGGAATGCCTGCCTGCTTTTAATATTTTGTTTATTCCCAGGGGCTGTCAGGGGAAACGGTTTTCTGCTCTTCCAGATATTCCCGCAGCATCCCGCCGGCAGAGCCTTCCAGCACCTGTGCGCCGTAAGCCCCGGCTGCCTCCTCTGTATAGCTGCCCTTGAGGAAGGCAATCTGGTATGTCTCCTCATCCCGCAGCTCTGCGCCGCCCTTTGTTACCAGCACATAAGGATATGGCTGGCTTTCCCCCTCGGGGGTGAAGCCGGCCTCTTTAAAGGCCTTTGCCTCCTTCCCGGTCATGGAAAGCAGGGCATATTCGCCGTCAAAGTCTGGGGAAATGGACGCCGCCACATCTGTGTTAATCCGGCCCGCGTAAAGCTTCCCGGTGACCCCGGCCCGCATCACCGGCACATCCCGGTGGTATTCCCCCATAAGCACCATAGAGGCGTCCGCCCCTGTCCTGCTTCCCAGGGCCTTGCCGATAAGGGCGGCGGTTTCCTCCAGGGTGAAATCCGCGGTGCTTTCGCTGAAATAAACCTGCCCCGCGCTGTCCAGATAGTCCCGCTGCAATTCATCCATCCGGGCAATGCAGCCTTCCCCGTCTGTATTGTTTTCCCCCCGGAACCACTCCTTGTAGGCCAGGCCGATGTCGGCCAGGACATTTTCCCAGCCGGCATAGGTCATGGGGAAGGCCCGGCCCTCCTGCATGGCCTGCTGGGCATCGTAAATCATGGAATCCTCCGGCACCTGCGCGCTGCTTAAAGCCCCCAGCACACAGGGGGTTTCTTCTGTGATAAAGGAGGCCTGGCCTTCCGGGGAAAAGAGCAGGGAAAGAAGCTTGACGGCATCCTCCAGCTTTTTCTCATTGCCAGGCTCTGCCAGGCGCTTGCTGATGCCGATGTAGCTGGTGGGGTTGTACATATAGACGTTTTTGCTGCCGTCCTTGCTGATATAGGGCATCATCCCCAGCTTATCCCCTGTTTCCGGCAGCTCTGTAATATTTACGGTGAACACCGCTGTACAGAACACAGACTTCCTGTTCCCCAGGTAGTCCAGCAGGACGTCGGGGTTGTTCCTGTCCTCCGGGTCTGTGGCGAACATGCCGATATCCATGTACTGTCCGGCATAGTCCACTGTGTCCTCCCACATGCCGGCGGCTGTGGCGTCCCCCGCAAGGAAGCCCTGCTCCCACTTGGCCCCCTCAGGGGTGGTAAGCCAGCTTGTTTTGGCAAGGTTGAACATGGCGGAAAAGGTGTTGCCTGTAAGGTGGGTGCCCAGCACCCCGGGAACCATCCCCGCCTCCCGGATTTTCCCGCACAGGGCCTCCAGCTCCTGGAAGTTTTCCGGCACCTCCCAATGGTTCTCTTCTAAGAGGGTCTTGTTGTAGAAAATGCCGTACATGGCGTAATTAATAGGAAGCAGGTAAACCTTCCCGTCTATAGCCACCTGATCCAGGGTGGAGGTGGGGAAATCATTGATGAAGTCATAGCCCGACAAATCCAGAAGCTGCTCCGCCGCCAAATCCCTGTCCAGAATCTGGCTGGTGGTAAAAATATCGGAAATATCCCCGGCGCGCATTTGCGCCCAGTTATAAGATGTCGCGCTGTTTCCTGTATAAGAAATCTGCTCCAGGCCTATATCTGGATAAGTTTCCTCCAGCAGCTCAATGAATTTCTCATAGCCCCGCCATGTCACCCAGGTAAGCCCTTTGCTTCCGGCTTCCCCGCCAGAGGAGGCGCAGCCCGACAGCAGCAGGGCCGCGGCCAGGGCCAGCGCCAGCAGGCGCATGCTTCCTTTTTTCATCACGTTCAAACGCTCCCTTCTCAATACTGGCCTGCTGCGGGCTTTTAGAAGCCGCGGTGAAAAGATTTGTGCGGCGGTTGGCACAGCTTCTTAAAAACCGCCGCCTTTGGGAACCAGGAAAATGTTTCAAACGCGGCAGGCGCAAATATACAAATATTTTACAGTGAACATGGGGAAAAGTCAAGATTGCTGCCCCCTGGTGCAAAAGTGTCCAAGGCATGTGATCCCTTATGCGTCAGTTTGAAGCAGACCCGCTTCTTATAGTATGACAAGCCGCCCTTCTTGTGCACTGGCAGAAAAACCGGCGGGCCGCAGAAAAGGCGGCCCGCCGGGGGGGATTTTGTGTTTTTCAAACAGACTCTAAGAAGTTGTACCGATAGGAGTGGCGCAAAGATTTCCGAAAAGATTTCGTGGGCTTCAAGGCGGATGAACCGCAAACGCATATATGCGTTTAGAAATACGAACGTTTTCGTATCTTCGAGGATTTCCAACACAGAAGCCTGCAGAATTTGCCGGAAAAATTTGTCCTATGGCCTATTGGCACGGCTTCTAAAGCAGCAGGCTGTTGCAGACCACCAGCAGGGTGACGCCGGGAATGCCCAGCAGCCCCGCGCCCAGCAGGGACAGGCGGTTTACAGGAAGGTACACCCCTGTAAACTGCCCGCAGAAATTTACCAGCGCCAAGGCCCCCAGCCCCAGTGCCGCCGACAGGAGAAAGCTTTTCACGCGCCCACGTCCTTTCCGAAATGTGGAGCCTGCGTCACACATGTCCACACCCCAGCATATGAAAAGCCCCGCCTCTTTATGCCTCCTCAGGCATGAAGTCAATGCGGCCTGTGGCCACGTCTGCCGCCGCCACAATGATGGGCAGCTCGTCCCCCATCATCAGCACCCGGCCGGATCGCAGATCCCGGTGGCAGATTTCCCCGTCAAACTCAAAGTCGCAGCCTTCAAAGTCCTGCAGGCTTACAAAGCCCTCGGCGTTGTTTTGCAGCTTTACGAACACCCCCTTGGGCGTTACCCCGCTGATAACCCCCAGGTGGTGCTCTCCCAGGTGGGCGCGCATATATTCCGCCATATAGCAGTCCTCCGCGTCCCGCTCCCCGGTGACGGCCCGGATTTCATTTTTGGAGGACTCGAAGGCGGATTCCTCCGCGAAAACCCCGTACCGCTTGCGGATAGTCCCCTTGTCCACGCCGCCCACTAAATCCGTCAGGATGCGGTGGATGGAGGTGTCGGGATACCGCCGGATGGGGGAGGTGAAGTGGCTGTATTCCGCCAAAGCCAAACCAAAGTGCCCCAGCTCCTTGTGGTTATACTTGGCCTTTTCCATGGTGCGCAGAATCCGCTGGTTCACCAGGGATTCCCGGGGCGTGCCCTTTACCCTGTCCAGCACCGCGGCAAAATCCACAGTGCCGGGCTGGCCTTTTTTCAGCTCCTTGCAGGGGATGGAAAGCCTGTCCAAAAGCTCGTAAAGCTCCACCACCCGGTCGGGCTGGGGCCGCTCATGCACCCGGTACAGGAAGGGGACGTCCGCGTCCAGGGAGGCCCGGGCGGCGCAGATGTTGGCGGCTATCATAAGCTGCTCAATAAGCTGCTCGGCTTCTCCCTGGGTGCGGGGCAGGATGTCTATGCATACGCCTTCCCCGTCCAGCACAAACTTTGTCTCATCGCTGGACAAATCCATTTCCCCGCGCCTCTTTGCCCGGGCCTGGAGCACATGGGCCAGCTCCCGGGTGCAGGCAAGGCTGTCCTTCACAGGGGCATATTTCTCTAAAATTTCCGGGGAGGCAGTGCCGTCAAAAATCTTGTTTACCTCTTTATACACCCCCCGCACCTTGGAGTTTATCACAGACTTGTGGAAGGAATAGCCGGTAATTTCCCCCTCTAAGTCAAACTCTATCAGGGCGGAGAAGGTCAGCTTTTCTGTGCCCGCGTTTAAAGAGCACACCCCGTTTGACAGTGCTTCGGGCAGCATGGGGATCACCCGGTCTGCAAAATAGACGGAGGTGCCCCGCTTGTAGGCCTCTTCATCTATAGGGGTTTTGGCCTTCACGTAGTGGGAAACGTCCGCAATGTGTACCCCCAGCTTGTAGCCGTATTCTGTCTTTTGGGCAGACACCGCGTCGTCCAGGTCTTTGGCGTCGGCGCTGTCGATGGTGAAAACAGGCCAGTCCCGCAGATCCAGGCGGCTGTCGATGTCCGCCTGGGTGACGGTCATTTTGGAAATCTCCTCCGCCTGCTCCAGCACTTCCGGGGGAAACGCGGTGGGGATGCCGCAGCGCTCGATAATGGCGTCGGCGCATACTCTGGCCCGGCTGCCTGTGCCGAATACAGTGCGCACCTCGCACAGGGACCAGTCCCCGCGCCCGTCCATTTTCGGGGCAATCAGCACTTTGTCCCCGTCCTTCGCCCCGTTCAGTTTCCCGGGGGCCACCCGCATGTCAAAGCGCACCGCCCCGTCCGGGGTGACTGCGGCGCCCTGCTCCCCTATATGGAGGGTGCCGGTAACGGCGCTTTCGCTGCGCTTCACGATGCGCTTCACCCGTCCGCTGGGGCCGCGTTCCCGCTTCTGCAAGTCCCCGATGATAATTTCATCTCCTACAAAAGCCCCGTTTAAGGCGCTGCCAGGGATAAAAATGTCCTCCGTGCCAGCTTTGGGCTTGGCAAAGCCAAATTTTTCCGAAAGGGAAACAAGGGTGGCTTCTATATCCCCGGTGCGGGGTACAAGCCGCACCCAGTGATCCTTGTCCACCTTGATTTCCCCCACAGCCTCCAGGCTGTGCAGGGCGTCGTAAAAGGCGGTTTTGTCGCTTATCCCCGCCTCCCGCAAAAGGGACTTGGCGGGTACGCCTTCCCCGCCGCAGCGCTTCAGGGCCGCCACCACCAGCTTTTCCTCAATGGTTTTCGCCGCGCTGGGCAGCTCGTAGGTTTGGGCGGAGGAAATGGTGCGGGGCGTCCTGCCGCCGCTTCTAAATTTCTGGTTTCCAAATTTTTTAGTTTTCATAATCGCCATGCGGCACAGAATACGCACAAAAAGCCATGAAAAACGGCCTTTTATGCCCGGTACCGCTCCTTCCTTTCGTATTCTTCACACGATGCTTTCCCGGAGAAAAACTCCGCATAAATTGGTTTTTGGATCGACATTCCTAAAGGGGAATGTTTAACCTTCTTTTTCAAAAAGGTCTGTGGGGGGTTAGGGGGTGAGCGTCTGCCATGTGGCCAAACGTTCGCGCTTCGCGCGAGCGTTTGCAAGCATGCGAACCGACCGAGCCGGCAGGCGAGACAAGCCCCCGAGGTCTTACAGCCCGTTTACCAGTTCCTTAAAATGCCTGCCCCGCACCTCAAAGTTGGGATACAGATCGAAGGCGGCGGAGGCGGGGGAGAGGGATACCACGTCTCCGGGGACAGCCTCCCTTTGGGTCAGGGCCACAGCCTCCTCCATAGACGCGGCGCGGAGAATACGGGGCGCGCCCTCCTGATAGTTTGCCGCGTTTTTTACTGCTTCCTCAATTTTCGGGCCGGTTGCCCCCAAAAGAATGAGGGTTTTCACCTTTTCGCAAATGACGGGGCCTAAGGGGGCGTAGGGGATGTGCTTGTCATAGCCGCCGCAGATGAGGATGATTTTTTCCTTGTAAAGGGACAGCGTGCCTGAAATGGTGCGGGTGGGAGAGCTGGCAATGGAGTCGTTATAATATTTCACGCCGTCAAGCTCCCGGACAAGCTCTGCCCGGTGCTCCACCCCGCCGAATTCTTTTGCCACCCTGCGGATGTTTTCCGGGGATACGTCCCCCCACACCGCGCCAATAGCCGCCATATAATTTTCCACGTTGTGCCAGCCGGGGATTTTAATGTCCCCCGCTTTAAGCGCTTCTTCCCCGTTTACAAAAATGGTTTCCCCGTCGCACCACACGCCCCGGGAAGGCTTTTCCTTCCGGCTGAAAAGCCATAAGTCTCCCCGAACCTCCGGGGCGAAAGAGGCGGTGATTTCATTATCCGCATTGCAAACTGTCCGGGAGAAGGCGTTCTGGTGCAGGAATATATTGCGCTTTGCGTCAATATATTCCTGCATGTCCTTGTGCATATCCAGGTGGTTCGGGGAGAGATTCGTCACCACCGCCACCTGGGGAGACTCCTTCATGGAGATAAGCTGGAAGCTGGAAAGCTCCGCCACCGCGCAGTCTGTGGGGGCAATATCCTCAATCTCCGGCAGCAGGGGCTTGCCAATGTTCCCGCCCACATGGACGGTTTTCCCCTCTGCCTGTAAAAACTCCGCAATGAGGGTGGTGGTGGTGGTTTTGCCGTCGCTGCCGGTGACGGCGTAGGTTTTGCAGGGGCACAGGTCAAAGAAAACCTCCAGCTCGCTTGTCACCACCTGCCCCCTTTTCCGGGCTTCCTCCAGCTCTGGCAGATGATATTTCATGCCCGGGGTGCGGAAGATGATGTCCTCGTCCATGCCCTGGAGATACGCTTCCCCCAGATGGAGGGATATCCCCAGCGCCTGCAGCTTTTCCCCGTTTTCCCCCAGTTCCGCAAGGCTGCGCCTGTCCCTGGCGGAAACGACGGCGCCCTTGCTTTTAAAAAGCGCCATCAGGGGCATGTGGCTGCGGCCTATGCCGCAGAAGGTAACGGATTTGCCTTTCAGGGAACCGAAAAATGCCTCGCACTTAAAATTGCCGCTGTCCATGGGTTTCGCCCTCCTTTTATGCATCGTCTACAGCATAGCTGTTGTACAGGTTATAGTATACGCCTTTTTTCTCCATCAGCTCCTGATGGGTGCCCTTTTCTTCAATGCCCTTGTCCGTCAGCACCAGAATTACCGTGGCGTTCCGGATGGTGGTAAGCCTGTGGGCAATAGTGAAGGTGGTGCGGCCCTTTGACAGCTTCTCCAGGGAGGCCTGCACCAGCTTTTCGCTTTCATTGTCCAGGGCGGAGGTGGCCTCGTCCAGAATCATAATGGGCGGGTTCTTCAGGAAAGCCCGGGCAATGCTGATGCGCTGCTTCTGCCCGCCGGAAAGCTTCACGCCGCGCTCTCCTACATATGTATCATACCCGTTTGAAAGCCCCAGGATGAAGTCGTGGGCGCCGGCCTGCTTTGCCGCCTCCATCACCTCTTCCCGGGAAGCCCCGGGCCTGCCGTACTGGATGTTTTCAAACACTGTGCCGGAGAACAGGTATACATCCTGTTGCACAAAGCCGATCTGGCCCCGCAGGGACTCCAGGGTGACGGTGCGCACGTCCCTGCCGTCTATGAGGATGCGGCCTGTGGTCACATCATAAAACCGGGGAATCAGGTTGCACAGGGTGGTCTTGCCGCCTCCGGAAGGCCCCACCAGGGCCACGTTTTCCCCTGCCTTCACTTGGAGGTTGATATGGGAAAGCACCTGCTTGCCGTCATCGGCATAGTGGAAACTGACATTTTCAAAGGTTACGTCCCCTTTTTTAATTTCCACCGGGGTGGAGCCAGGCTCGTCGAAAATTTCCACGTCCGCGTCCATCACCTGGAAAAACCGCTCCACGCCGGTCATGCCCTGCTGGAACTGCTCGGCAAACTGCACCAGCCGCCGGATGGACGCGATAAGGGTGCCCACATACAGCATGTAGGCCACCAGGTCGGCAGGCTGCACCTGCCCGTTTATCATGAACAAGGCCCCGGCTATGAGCACCAGCAAATTCATCAGGCCGTCAAAGAGGCGGTTGGAAGCCTCAAAGCCGCCCATGTAAAAATACCGTTTGCGCTTCACGTTATAAAAAGTGCGGTTGCCTTCCTCAAATTTTTCCGTCTCCAGCCCCTCGTTTGCAAAGGATTTCACCACCCGCACGCCTAAGAGGCTGTCCTCCACCTGGGCGTTTATCTCTCCCAACTGCTTGCGCTGGGAGCGGAACTGTTCCTTCATCTGGTGGTTGAAATAGATGGCAACAGCCACCATGGGGGGCACCACCGCAAAGACAATGAGGGTCAGCCACACATTCACCCCGCACAGAATGATGAAGGAGCCGAAAATCTTGATGGCCGCAATGAAAAACTCCTCCGGGCAGTGGTGGGCAAACTCTGTCACGTCAAAGAGATCCGTGGTGATGCGGGTCATAATCTGCCCCACCTTGGTGTTGTCGAAATAGTTAAAGGATAGCTTTTGCAGGTGGGCGAACATGTCAGAGCGCATGTCCGTCTCAATCCGGGTGCCCATAATATGCCCGATGGAAGCCATAAAGAAGTTGGCCCCCGCGTCCACCAGCCGCAAAAACAGGTACAGCCCGCCGATTTTCAGCACCGTAGCCACAGTCAGCGCCGCCAGGTTGTTAATGCCCATGTCTGTAATATACCGCACCAGCATGGGCAGCACAAGCTCGCACACAGTGGTAAGGGCCGCGCAGAACAGGTCGAACACCAGTACCCCTTTATACCTGCCGAAATAGGGGATGAAGCGGCGCATAAGCCCCTGCCTGCCCGCCTTTTTTTCACTCTTTTCCAAAATGCACCCACGTCCTTCTTAATCAGTTATTTTACTATAACAAAATTATGCCATAAACGCCGGGAATAATCAAGCCCTTTCCCGCAGCGTGGGAGGGCTTTGGAACAGCCCGCCTGTAAAAAACGGTTGCAAAAAGGGGAAGGGTAGTGTATAATAGGCGGGAAATTATCAGTGAACGGTTGTTTATTTGAAAGAAGGGGTGACGATTGGACGACACCAGAACCCGCATCCTTTCAGCGGCAATGAAAGCAGTACGGCAGTATGGCCTGGAAGGGGTGCGGATACAGAATATCAGCGAACTGGCAGAGCTTTCCCCCGGGGCGCTGTACCGGTACTTTGACAGCAAAGAGCAGTTGATGGCAGAGTGCTTCACCTATGTGGACAAGCAGGCCGCCGCCATTTTTGACAAGCTTAAGCTGAACCCCCTTAACATGCTTGCCGACCCCCTGGGCGCGGTAAAAAGCCTGTGGCTGCCCTATTTCCGGTTCTGGGTGGCCCGTCCTGATGAAACGGTTTTCTACCACCGCTTCCGGGACAGCGCCGCTTTCCCGGAATTTTACAGCACCCAGGAAACCAGCTATTTTGACGCCTTTGGCGATATGGTGCGGCTTTTCCGCAGGCTGTTCCCTTCGCTTACGGAAATTAACCAGAACCTGCTGTGGCTCCATGTGCTTACCACCACTGTGATGTATGCCAAATACGTGGTGGAAGGGCAGCTTCCCAATGACGAAGAAACAGAGGACACGGTGTTCCAGTTTTTGTCAGTAGGCTTAAGCGGATACTTAATGCCCAGGAAGCAGAAGAGAGGAAAGCTGAAAAAGTAGAAACGAATCGGATAGGGGGTTCGTTTCTGCCTTTATGAAAATGAATGTTTATTTATATCCTGCTTTGTCTGTCTCGTTTGCGCCGTTGAAGGCGTTTTCTTTAGGCTTGTTAGTAAATAAATGTTTACTAACAGTGAGAGGCAGGCAGAAGAACCTGTAACAAGAAGCAGTGTTCCCCGTTTTGGGGGAGGACATGGTGATATTTCCCGGGAAAACGGGATTATCATAGAATCCACTGGAAGAAAGGAGTTTTCGCACGTGAAAAAGATGCTGAAAGGGCTGTCCGTCCTGGAGATCATCATTGGAATCCTGGCTGTCATTGTGGCTGTTGGGGGCCTGGCCATGGGCGGGCTTATGGAAGGCGGCGCAGAGAACGGCCTCCAGATGCAGGCCGTCGTCACCGTAAAGGCGTCTGCCATACTGGGCCTTATCTCCGGACTGTTCAACCTGGGCTGCGGCTTCTGCGGTTTCCAGGGCGCAGGCGGGAACCGGGGCCTGCTGGCCCTGGCGGTTATCCTGGGCTGGGTAGGCCTTTTGTCCGCTGTGGTGTCCGGGGTACTGCTGCTGTTTGGCAGCGCGACGGCAGACCGGATAGGCACCGCCACAGCCAGCGCCATTGTGCCTGTGCTGTTCCTGGTTTCCGCCATGAGCGTAAAGCGCAGGCGGTAACTATGCATACACCGTTTGAGCAAAGGGGGAAGGCCGCGTGAAACTGCGGATTAAGTCGAAAATTGCAAGCGCACACAGGAAAATGGAAATAACCGGCAGCGAAGGCCAGGTTCTGTACCGTGTCCACAGCAAGGTTGTGTCTCTCCATGGCACCACCTTCCTTACCCGGGAAAATGGCGATGAGGTTGCTGTCATCACCGCAAACCCCATGTCCCTGCGCGACACCCACCGGATTGAAATGGCAGACGGCTCTATTGTGGACATACGCGCCGAGCTGCTGCACCTGACAAAGGACGTGCTGGATATAGACGCCCTGGGGTGGTATCTGTCGGGGGATTTAGTCCAGCACAATTACAAGCTGATGGACAGTGAGGGCCGCATATTGGCCCAGGCCCACAGGAAGTGGATGTCCCTGCACAATACCTACGAGCTGGAAGTGGAGGACGAAAGCCAGTTGGACAGTATCATGGCGGTGCTGGTGGCCCTGGAGCGGATTGTGGAGGATCGCCAGCGGGTTCTGGCAGAGCCATCCGGAAACATATCGGCCCCGGGAAGCGGACAGTGAGGAAACCAGCGTGGCATAGGTATCTGGGACAAGGCAAAAACGCGGCTTGCAGCTTGTCTGATTTTAATAGTGAAAGAAAGGAGAGGCGCCGGGCGCGGAGAGGGCTTTTCCCGCCCGGCATCCCAAAGGTGATTACAATGAAGAAAACAGGTATGATTTTGGCGCTGTGCGCCCTGGCACTGGCCCTGTCCCTGGGGGCCTGCAAGGAAAAGACGCTGGCAAAAAGCGGCGTTTTAACAAAGCTGGAGAAATTCTCCCTGTCCATCACAGCTTCCGACGGCACAGTTTACCGCTATTCCATTGATGGCGAAACAAAGCTGGACAGCAAGGCGGAGGCCCTGGGGGATACCTTGGAGGTCATTTCCAAGGGGGAGTATGAGGAAGGCGTACACGCGGAGGAGGTGAAGCTGCTGAAGGCTGCGGAGCATCCCCCCGTAGCTGTGGAAGTGATTTACGGGGAGGTGGCGGACGCTTCCAATTCCTCCCTGTCCATCACCGCTGGAGACGGCAAAACCTATACCATCCTGAAAAATGATGAAACCGTTGTCCACTCCGGCCATGGCATCACCATTGGGGATCATGTGGAGGTGCTCTATACCGGATCCCTGTCAGAGGAGAACGCGGTAGCCCAGAGTATCATGATAAGCAGCGAGGGTGAGTCCCAGGCCGCGGCTGCGCCAGGCCCCGCCGCCACCCCGGAACCCGATCCCGCCCCTTCAGCGGGGACAGAGCCTGTCCCCGCCGCAGGACAGGAAGCCATCCGCTATGTGGACGGGCCTTGTGTGGATGACACCATGAATTCCATCCTGCTGGACTATGAGGGCTTCACCTATTCCATCCTGAAAGACGATTCCACTGTGGTGGTAGGCGATATTGCAGTGGGGGACACCATCCGGGTGTTCCACAAGGGGAACCTTTCCGACGGCATGACCGCCACAAAAATCCTGCTGGTTGCAAAAGCGCAGGACAATGAGGAAGAGGACTTTGGCCTGAAAAAAATCTATGGAACTATTTTGGATGAAACGAAATCTTCTCTTCTCCTCTCCACAGATGACGGCAGGGAAGTGCAAATCATCAAAACAGACGGCACAGAGGTTCTGGCTTCTGGCCTGGGCGTATACGTGGAGGTGTCATACCGG
The DNA here is from genome assembly GCF_009917365.1 of Neglectibacter sp. X4. Classification (NCBI taxonomy): domain Bacteria; kingdom Bacillati; phylum Bacillota; class Clostridia; order Eubacteriales; family Oscillospiraceae; genus Neglectibacter; species Neglectibacter sp. X4. The sequence goes on from NZ_QWLE01000002.1 coordinate 120,307, forward strand.
GACGAAACGCCGGATGGATATCCCATGGCCCTGACTATCCGTTAAAAGAAAATACGCTTTGGCTATATAGTAAAAAGCCCAGGGCCGGGATTTCCCGGCCCTGGGCTTTTTTAGAAGCAGGCAGGCGGAAGGGCAGGCCCTTCCAAGCCTTATATGGAGTGCCCGGGCGCTCTTTTTTACGGCAGCGGGCGGCGGGGCTGCACCGCCATGTAGGCCGGGCGGATAATCTTGCCGCCGCCAATCAGCTCCTCAATGCGGTGGGCGCTCCAGCCGGCAATGCGGGAGATGGCGAAAATGGGGGTGTAAAGCTCCATGGGCAGATCCAGCATGCTGTAAATAAAGCCACTGTAAAAGTCCACGTTTGCCGACACGCCTTTGTAGATCTTGCGCTCTTTGGCAATCAGCTCCACTGCCAAGCGCTCCACGCTGGTGTAAAGCTTATATTCCTCTGTGCGGCCCTTTTCCGCCGAAAGCCCCTCCACAAAGGCGGCCATGGTCTTGGCCCGGGGGTCGGACATGGAATATACCGCGTGGCCCATGCCGTAAATAAGGCCGGAGCGGTCAAAAGCTTCCTTGTGCAGCAGCTTCTGGAGGTAGGCTGTAATCTCCTCATCGTCCCCCCAGTCCCGCACATGGGATTTGATATCCTCAAACATCTGCACCACCTTGATGTTGGCGCCGCCATGGCGGGGGCCTTTCAGGGAGCCTAAGGCAGCGGCAATGGCAGAGTAGGTGTCTGTGCCGGAGGAGGTGACCACGTGGGTGGTAAAGGTGGAGTTGTTGCCGCCGCCATGATCCGCGTGGAGGATAAGGGCAATGTCCAGCACCTTGGCTTCCAGGGCGGTATACTGGCAGTCGGGCCGCAGGATGCGCAGGATGTTTTCCGCTGTGGAAAGCGCGGGGTCGGGCTGGTGGATGAACAGGCTCTGGCCGTCGTGATAATGGCGGTAGGCCTGATAGCCATATACAGACAGCAGGGGGAACAGGGCGATAAGCTGCATGCACTGGCGCAAAACGTTCTCCACAGAAATATCTTCCGCTGTTTCGTCATAAGAATATAGGGTGAGCACGCTGCGGGCCAACGTGTTCATCATGTCGCTGCTGGGGGCTTTCATAATGATGTCCCGTACAAAGCTGGTGGGCAGGGTGCGGTAAAAGGACAAAAGGCCGCAGAACTTTTTGAAGTCCTCCTCCTGGGGCAGGTTCCCGAAAAGCAGCAGGTAAGCAATGCGTTCATAGCCGAAATGCTCCCCCTTGGGCTGGCTGCGGATTAGCTCCTCCACGTCGTACCCCCGGTAATACAGCTTCCCCTCGCAGGGGATGCTTTTGCCGTCCACAGTTTTGCTTGCCACAATTTCCGAAATGTTTGTAAGGCCTGTAAGCACGCCTTTGCCGTTTAAGTCGCGCAGGCCGCGTTTCACGTCATACTTCTGATACAGTTCCGGGTCTATCCGGCTGTTTTCCACGCACAGCTTGGAAAGTTCCCGCACTTCCTGTTTGATTTCCGAATAAATAGACATTCGATCTCTCCTTTCATGGTTTTGTCCGAGTGGTGTACTGGTGTTTTCCTTAATTTATGCCTTTTCACATAAAGTATTTCAAGATTTATTATACTAAAGCGCCGCCAGCTTCACAAGGGTTTTTTTGTAAACTTTTTGTGGCGGGGCGTGCGGAAGAATATGGAGGAATAAACGGTACCAGGCGTAAAAGGCGGATGCTTTCTTCTTTTGGGGGCCTATCCCGTACCATGCGGCGGTTTTACGGAGGGTATATTCTTCGGGGATGCCGAAAGAGAGTGTTAAGAAATGGAGAAACACAAAAGTTTGTTGCATTCATGTAAGGAATGCACCGCCTTCTTCAAAGTGTGGGCAAACGCAAACGCTGCACGTTAGCGTTGCTTCAGGGTTTTTAGGGGCTGCTGCGCCCCGGTGGGGCGCATCTAGCAACCGACCGAACCGGGAGGCGAGACTCAAAGCCCCTAAACCGCCGAAGGCTGGTTTTCTTTACGGGAATACTAGATTTTTTAGAAAGGGCTGCGCAGCAAGCGCAGGGTGAGCGTATGCATAGGCTGGGGAAATTTTTAAAAAACCTGATGGTGGTGGCTTCTGCCGCTGTGTGCCTGTGGTGCGCGGCGGGATATGTGCAGCAGTGGGCCAAAGAGCAGGGAGGGGATGCCCTGCTCTTTGCGGCAGGGATGCAGGCGGCTCCTGCCTCTTCCCCGCCGTCGGAAGCCCCCCGGCAGCAGGACGCCACGCTGACAGACGAGCCGGAGCCTTTCCTGCCGGATGACGGCGTGGTGCCCTTCCACAGCGACCTGCTCCCCGGCGCAAGCGCCACCCCGGAGCCGGGGCGGAACACCGGGAAGGTGGAGGAGATCCACATAGAGGGCGGGCAGCAGGTGGATAATTTCTTTGTAAAGGACACCACAGAGTCGGGCACAGATCTGGCTGCAGAGCTTCTGGAGGATCCGGCGGTACACTTAAAGGGGGACGGCAGCGTGGAGGTGTTGCTGTACCACACCCACACCTCGGAAGCCTATGTGAAAAGCCACCAGGGCTTTTACTATACAGATATGGAAAACCGCACCCAGAACCAGGACATGAGCGTGGTGGCAGTGGGAGAGGAGCTGAAAAAGGCCCTGGAGGCCAGGGGCATCGGGGTGGTGCATGATACCTCGGTGAACGATACCCTTTTCAACGGTTCCTATGCCCGTTCCTGGGAAGTCCTGCAGAAAAACCTTTCCCAATACCCCACCATCCAGGTGACCATCGACCTGCACCGGGATTCCATGACCACCCAGGAGGGCGTTAAATACAAGCCTACCGCAGAGATAAACGGCAGGAAAGCCGCCCAGTTCATGGTGCTGGCCGGCTGCGACGCCGACGGCGGCTGGGGGGACTTCCCCGACTGGCGGGATAACCTCCGCTTGGCCCTGCGGGTGCAGCAGACCGCCGCCCGGCTCTACCCGGAACTGGCCCGGCCCTTAAATTTTTCCAACAGCAAGTATAACATGAACGCCACGAAAGGCTCCCTGCTCATTGAGGTGGGCACAGAGGTGAGCACTGTCAGCGAGGCCCGGTACACCGGCAGCCTTCTGGGGGAAATCCTGGGGGAAACCCTGCTGCCGGGACAATGAAAAGCTGGCAAAAAATGCCGGGAATAGAAGGCGCGGCCCAGGGAACGATAAAGAAAAACGAAAGGCGGGCTGGCGTGTGGGAAAAAGAAAAACAGTCAGGAACAGGCGGGAGGAACGGCGCGCCTTCTGGTTTGGGATGGGGATAGGGCTTTTTGTGTTTGTGACATTGGCAGGGTTGGTGGTGGTGGACTATCAGGGGCGCAAGCTGAGCTTTGGGGACAGCACGCCCCCTGTTTCCCTGGACAGGCAGTCAAACCCGCCCCAGCTCCGGCTAAAGGCCTTTGGGGTGGAAGAGAGCTGGGACGCAACAAAAATCAAGGAGGCCATGGATTTCCTGTGCGATTTCGGCTGCCTGCCCCACAAATAGGGCCAAGCAGGCCTGCCGGAAAGGAGGCGGCCCCATGAAAAGCCTGTTTCCCCGGCTGTGGGCAGCCATGGTGGCTATTGCTTTCGGGCTTTTATGGGCATTGGGCATGAACGCCGCCCCCCTCCATGGGGACGCCCTCTGGCCCAGGCTGGTGGGCATATGGGGCTGGGGGCTGGTGGGGCTGGGCTTTTTAGGGGTAGTCCTGGCTGTCAGGCTTGCTTCCCGGCCCAAGAAGCCCCGCAGGCTGGTGCCCATTGCCTGCGCCCCCAAAAGGCCCCAGAAACTGCCAAAATCCCCCTACACCCCCCCGCCACACCGCCGCTACCGCCGCAGCGTGGTCAGGCGCTGACTTCCTTTTTCCGGTAAATCTGACAGGATGGCGGAGAAAACCCCAGAAAAATGCCGGAGGTTTTACCAAAAACAACCATATCTGGTAGGAAACCCCTAGGGATATCCCAATTTCAAAGTTTATTTACAGGATAATTCCTTTTTAGAAAAATATCTTCTGGAAAAAGAGGTATACTATGGTTACAAACATGTAACTATTGCTGGTTTCAAACCTGCAATAGGGCAGAAAGCCTGCAAAAACGCGTTTTTGAAGGCATTTTCGTTCCTGCCCGCAGAAAGGAAGTCGATACATGATGAGACGCAAGTTTCAAAAGCGCCTGTGCGCCGGACTGCTGGCCCTGTGCATGGCTGCCGTAGTGCCCCTGAACGCTGCGGCCCGTACCATTGCGGAGATTGAGGCGGCCCAGACAGAGCTGCAAGCAGAGCGGGACAGCCTGCAGGCCCAACTGGAGCAGCTTCGGGACGACGAGGCCCAGAAGCAGGAATACCAGCAGACCCTGCAAAAGCAGATTGACGTGGTGGAGGGGCAGATTGATGCCGCCATACAGGATATTGACGATCTAAACCTGAGCATCAAAGAGCTTACCATGAAGCTGGACAAGTCTGAGGAGGAGATGGGGGATACCATCCAGGCCTTCCGGGACAGGGTGGTGGCCCTGTATCAGGCAGGCTCTGTAAGCACCCTGCAGATTTTGCTGGATTCCACCAGCCTCAGCGATTTCACGGCCCGGTCTGAACTGATAAGCGCCATGAGCCGCCGGGACAAAGAACTGGTGGATAAAATCACCGCATATATGGAAGCCACAGAGGGCGAGCGCACGGAGTGCGAGGAAAAAAAGGCCAAGGTGGCGGAGCTGAAAAAAGAGCTGGAGCAGAAGCAAGAAGAGCTGGACGGGCTGTATGAGGAAAACGCCCAGGCCATTGCGGATCTGCAGGGGGCGCAGGCAGCCACCCAGAACACCCTCCAGCGCAACCAGGAAGAACTGGACGCCAACGAGGCGGAAATTGCCGCGCTGATAGAGGCCCAGCGCAAATATGAGGAAGAGCAGAAACGCCTGCAGGAGGAAGCCGCTGCGGCTGGCAACAATAATAACGGCGGAAGTGGCGGTGGCGGCAGCGTCAGCTATCCCACCGGAGGCGGCGGGGTGGAAGGATTCAACCCCATCTGGCCCCTGCCCGGCGTGTCCTACATATCCGCAGGCTATAACGGCTATCCCGGCCACAAGGGCCTGGACATTGCCGGGCCTTACGGCACAGCTGTGGTGGCAGCAGAGTCCGGCACCGTCATTGAGGCCAACAGCGGCGATTCCTGGGGCATGTCCTGGGGCTATTACGTGCTCATTTACCACAACGGCACCTACACCACCCGCTATGCCCATCTGAGCAGCGTGGCGGTGAGCAAGGGGCAGACAGTCTCTGCCGGGCAGATTGTGGGCTATGAGGGGGCCACGGGCAACGTAACCGGGCCGCACCTGCACTTTGAGGTGTACCAGAACGGCACCCGGGTGGATCCCATGGCATTCCTGTAAAAATTTTAGAAAGCGAAAGGCGCTCCCCGGGGGCGTCTTTTTGTGTATGGATATATAAACTTTGAAGGAGTGGGGTTAGGGATGACAGAGGTGTATGTGGTGCGCCACGGCGAGACAGACTGGAACAAGCAGGGCCGCTTGCAGGGGCAGGAGGATATCCCTTTAAATGAAAAGGGACGCGCCCAAGCCCTGGCCTGCGGCAGGGAGCTGGAAAAAACGCGGTTCCAGGAGATATTTACAAGCCCGCTGTCCCGGGCGCGGGAAACGGCGGAGAAAATTGCCCAATTCCAGGCGTGCCCCGTGTCACAGGATACTGGGCTGCTGGAACGGGATTACGGCGCCCTTTCCGGACTTACCCTGCCGCAGCGGGAGGCCTTGGCCGCCACAGGCCGGCCGGACGGGATGGAGCCTTGGGAATCCCTGGCCCAACGGGCGCTGTCGGCGCTGAACCGCTGCGCGGATGCCGCTGGGGAGGAGGGACGGGCCTTGCTGGTGTCCCATGGCGCATGGATAAACGCTTTGCTGGCACTGCTTTCAGGGCATGCCATCGGCACAGGGAAAACCGTGCTGAAAAACACCTGTGTCAGTGTATTGCGGCGGGAAGGGGAAGGTTGGCAAATTCTCTCTTATAATGAACTGCCGGAGGAAATGGGGAGGAAGCCAGTGTGAAAAATTCGGAAGAAAAAAGTGGAACCAGGTATAATAGGCGGCTTTTTTGCCGCTTTTTGCAGGGGTTCTGTTGTGTTTCAAGGCAGTTCAAAAAGCTGTGGGCGGGCCTTTTGGCAGGGCTGTTCATGTTGGTTCTGCCTGTAGGGGCCTTAGCCAATTCCGCGGAGCCGCCCAGTTTAACCATCCTGGTGCGGGGCGGGCCGGCAGATTTGAAAATGGCTGTGCGGGTTACAGATGGAAAAACCCTGCGGGAGGAAGAATTGGAACTGGTGAAGCGGCCCGGGGCCAGGTACTACCAGTGGTACGACACCCTCACCCCCTGGGTGCTGGAAAACTGGTACCACATGGGGCCGGAGGTGGAGGTTTCCCTTCTGGCCCGGGGGGAAGGGGTGAGTCTGGAAGTACCCCTTGCGAACCCGCCAACCGATCACTATGCCCCTTACGCCCGGCTGCAAACGCTGGATCTGGAAAAGGGCGCCCTGCTGCCGGGGGAACGGCCCTTTTGGTGGATCCTCCTGAAAATCGCCCTGCGGGTGGGGGCGACCCTGCTGCTGGAAGGGCTGGTGTTCTGCTGGTTTGGCTACCGGGAAAAGGATAGCTGGATAACCTTTTTTGTAACAAACCTGCTGTCCCAGGCTTTTTTAAATGCCATACTCATGGGCCAGGGTGCAGGCCCTTATAATGGGCTTGCCGTACTGCTGCTCTTTGTGGAGCCAGTGGTTTTCCTGGGAGAGCTGCTTTTGCTCTGCGTGTTTATCAAGGAGAAAAAGCGGTGGGTTACCGCCCTGTACAGCCTCCTGGCAAACCTTGTGAGCCTGGCTTTGGGATGGAAGCTTATTGATTTGTTCCCCGTGTAGGTTGGAATATGAATAAAAAATGAAGGGTGTTGAGGAGGTAAAAAACGCTGCTTTGTAAACGAATTGCCATCTCTGTCCATTTTTGTGATTTTTATACTATCCCTGTTACCAAAAGGAAGCCGCCTCCGTCTAATCTGTATAGACAGAGGCGGCTGTTAGTATGAAAAAACAGAGAAAGGAACGATGCAGGGCACAAAAGGCTGATATTTGGCTTTTTTTCTGCAAATCCTGCATCATATGGAGACTGGTATGAAAAACGCGGCGGCAAGAAACAGGCATAGAGTGGGGGAAGGCGGTTTTTCCGCCCGCTTTGCGCAGGCCCGGGGCGTAGGGATGGTCAGGAAACGGAAAGGATCCAGGCGGAAAAAGCAGAAGCTGGGGCGGACGGTGTTCCTGTGCCTGACCCTGTGCGGCCTGTGGGGCGTGCTGGGCTTTTCGCTGTGGCGGGAGCTAGGAAAAACCGGGCGGGCCATGGAGCAGTATACAGCCCCAGTGCAGGAGGAATCTGTCCTGCTGGACGTGCCTTTTATTGACCAGCGGGGCAGGTTCCCCACTGGCTGCGAGGGAGTGACAGCCACCATGGCCCTGCAGTATGCCGGGGTAGACGTGACCCCGGAAGAAGTGCTGGAAGCCATTCCCAGAGGCGCGGCGCCCCATCCGGACGGGGCTGGGGGCTATATAGGGTGCGATCCCAGGGAAGCTTTCCCGGGTAATCCTTACAGCGAAGAGGGATGGGGCTGCTATGCGCCAGTGGTGGAAAAAGCCGCGGAGGATATCCTCCGCGAGAGGGACGAAACGTCCCTCTCAATCATAAACCTGACGGACACGCCTTTGCCGGAACTGTGCCAAAGATGCCTGCGCCAAGGCGTGCCTGTGCTGGTGTGGGCCACCATTGATATGGAAACGCCTGTGCCGGGCATTGTTTTTACCATAGAGGGTACCGGGGAGGAGTTCCAGTGGATATACCCCCTGCACTGCCTGCTGCTAGTGGGGGAGGATGAGTCCAGCTATTATTTTAACGATCCTATGGCAGGCAAGGCCGTGGCCTACGGCAAGCGGGAGACGGAACAGGCGTATGAGGCTTTGGGCAGGCAGGCCCTGGCCATTTATAGTTAACGCAGTTCAAAAGAAACTGCTTTCTCTTTTGAACCAGCGGCATAGCCGCGTATGCTTGAAAATCGGGCTGTACCGATTTTCAAGTGCGTTTGCTATAGCCTATGGCGTGAAACAAAATGTTCCCCCGCCCATGGGGCAGGGGAACGCACGCTTTAGAACCTGTTGTTTTTGCGGAACTGCCGGCGGGTTTTCCAGTATCCCGCCTGCTGGCGGATGTGGCGGAACAGGTCGCCCCCGAAAAAGAGCCAGATATTTAAAAGGGAGAACAGGATGGCGGCGCGGGCAGTCCAGCCGCCCACAACAAACATATAGAGGAAATAGAGGGCGTTTGCGGCGGCCAGCCATTTCACTTTGATGGGCAGGAAGAAAAAGAGCATAATCTGGTTTTCCGGATAGACAGCGGCATAAGCGAAAAACAGGGACATATTCAGGAAATGGTTGACCCCGGTGCCTGTGATAAAGCCTGCCAAAATGGAGCCGGCAACGCCGCAGAGATAGAACAGGTTAAAGCGGAAGGTTCCCCAGGCGCTTTCCAGGGCATTGCCCATAAGGCAGTAGAAATACAGGCTGAAGGCAATCCACAGAACCGAAGTGCTGGGAGGCAGGAAAATGAAGGTGATAATCCGCCAGACCTGCCCCTGGAGGATAAGCCCCCGGTGGAAGAAGAGCATGGGGGACACAATGCCCCCCAGCACCAGATTGGCGGCGAAAACCGCCAGCATAATGCCGGTGACGACATACATCATGTGGGGGACAGCGTACCTGCCCAGCTTCCTTTCCAATTTGTCCATCCAATGCATATAAAATCGCCCTGCGATACAAAACATGCGCCGAAAAGCGGGAAAACAGCCTTTCGCGCCTGTACCGCTCCTTTCTTTGTATTTTTCGCGGGGCCAAGGCCCTGCGGTTTTTCCTCTGTATGTTAAGGATAGCAAGTTTTTCCCGCCCTGTCAATTTCATTTTTCCGACAAATTCTTACGGATTTGCAGGGATGGCCAAAAATTTCACAGCCGCACCTGGGCATGGGAGAAGCCCCCGCTGTCCCGGGTTATTTGAATGCGGCTGGGGATGCGGGTTTGCAGCTCGGAAACGTGGGAGATAACCCCGATAAGCCTGCCGCTGGAGCGGAGCATGGAAAGGGCCTTCATGGCAGTGTCCAGGGTTTCCGCGTCCAGGGAGCCGAAGCCCTCGTCGATGAAGATGGATTCCAGCTCCACTGCCCCGGCGTGGCTCTGGATTACGTCGGAAAGGCCAAAGGCCAGGGACAGGGAGGCCAGAAACTGCTCGCCGCCGGAAAGGGTTTCAATGGATCGGGGCAGCATGGAGGCGCCGTCCAGCACCTCTAAATCCAGCCCGGCATAGGCGTTGCCCCCTTTAGGCCCTTCCATCAGCCGCAGGGCATAGCGGCCCCGGCTGAGGACGGCGAAGAAATGGTTGGCGCTGACCAGCACCTGATCCAGGGTGACGCTGAGGACATACTGCAAAACAGGCAGCTTCCTGGGGTTGTTCCCGGAAAGGAGCCGGGAAAGCTTTGCCACCCGGCTGTAAACCGCTTCCAAATCCCCAAGCTTTTCCTGCAGCTCCGCAAGCTGGGAAAGCCGCTCCCGCTCCGCTTTCAGCTCCGCCCCTTCTCTGGCCAGGGCTTTGGCAGATTCCAGGTTTTTTGCCCGGAGGGCTTCCGCCTGCTGACGGAGGCTTTCCAGAACCGGCGGCTCCTCCCAGGGGGCGGGGAAGGCGGCAAGGCTTTCCTTTGCCTTCTCCAAAGCGGCTTTCGTAAGGGCAGCGGCTTCCCCGGCCCGGGCAAAGGCGGCTGCTTCCTCCTCTGCCTGCTTTAAAAGGGAGGCGGCTGTTTCCTCCAGGCTTTTCCGGGCCTGCCGCTTTTCTGCCGCCTGCTTTGACAAATCTGCCGCGCTGGGCTTTCCGGCGCTTTCCGCTGCCTGGCGCTCCAGTTCCGCCGCCTGTGCCTCCAGGGCCGAGACAGCCTCCCGGGCTTGGGCGCCGCCGCTTGAAAGCTGTTCCCGTTCTTTCCGCAGTTCCTCCAGCCTTGCCCGGGCCGGAGCCAGAAGCTTTGCGCCCCGGCGGGCCTCCTGCTCCCGGACGGCTGTCTCCTCTGCCTGTCGGGCGGCTTCTGCCTGGGAGGGCAGGCCCTTGCACAGGGCGGATTGCTCTTTCCAGGCGCTTTCCGCTTCCTCCAGAGCCTTTTCCGCCGCCCGCAGGCTCCCCAGGGCCTCCTGGGCCGCGGCGCGGACTTTCTTTTCGGCGGCGCGCAGGCTTTCCAGCTCCCTTTCGTCTAAAACCTGCCCGCTGCCTTTTGCCGGGGCAGGGTGGTTCACCGCCCCGCACACCGGGCAGGGAGCCCCCTCCTCCAGGCCTTGGGCAAGCTCTAAAGCGGCGTTCTGCCTGCGCAGGGCCTCCTGCTCCTCCAGGCGGGCGGCAAGGGCCGAAAGGGCGGCTTCTGCTTCCCCGGCTGCTTTTTCCCCGTTCAGGCGGGCCTGCTCTGCCTTTTTCAGGGCTTTCTGCCGCTTTTCCAGTTCCTCCAGGGAGGAGAGGGCCTTTTCAAGCCTGGCCCGCTCCTCCACTAGGGCGGGCAGGCGCTCTGCCCCGGCCCGGTATTGTGCTTCGCAGGCAAGGCCCTTTTCCATGCGGGCCTGGGCTTCCTGAAGCTTCCCAGCAAAAGCCTCTGCTTCCTTTTGCCGCGCTTGCTGGGCGAGCCTGGTTTCTTCTGCCTTTTTCCGGATTCCCTCTGCCCGTTTTGCCTCCAGAAGCTGCCCCTCCAGCCGGGCTTCCTCCTGGGCGGCAACAAGGGCCTGCTTCTGGGCGGCCTGTGCCTGTGCCCGTTTTTCCGCTGTTTGAGGGGCGGACTTTTCCAAAGCCTCCCGGCGCAGGCAGGCAGACTTCCACTCCTTTTCCGCCTGGGCAAGGGCCTGCTCCAGACGGGCGTGGTTCTCCCGGGCCTGCAAAAGGGCCTGGGTTTCCTCCAGCTCCTTCGCGGTTTTTTCCCCTTCCCGGCTTAAGGTTTGGATTCCCTGCTCCCGCTCTTTTATGGCTTTTTCCAGGGCGGCGGGGGTGTCCGCGTGGGCCTGGCTTAAAAGGCCTGCCTGCAGGTCGGACAGGCGGCGGCTTTCCTCCTCCAGGGCCTTGCTGCGCTGGGCAAAGGCGTCCCGGAGGGATTTCCAGATTTCGGCGGAAAACAGGGTGCGCAGGATTTCCCCTTTCTCCTGGGAGCCTGCCCGCAAAAGCCGCAGGAACTCCCCCTGGGGCAGGACGGCCACCTGGGAAAACTGCTCGCAGGAAAGGTGCAGAAGGCTTTCCGCCCGGCGGCGGACAGCGGTTTCCGTGCCGCTTTCCAGCAGATGGGCCTCCCCGTTTTCCAGGGTGAAGCATTCATGGCTTTCCTGGATTTGCGGCTCCTTGGTGCGGCGGTTGATTTTGTAAAAGCGGCTGCGTTTGAAGCGGTAGGCTTTTCCCCCGAGAGAGAAGTCGAACTCCACCTGGGTGGGCAGATCCATGGGGGCGCTCATGCAGCGCATACTGGAAAAATCCCGCTTGCCGCCGGTTGCCTTGCAGTACAGGGCAAAGCACACCGCGTCCAGCAGGGAGGTTTTCCCCCCGCCGGTAGGCCCGGCGATGAGGAACAGCCCTGTTTCCTCAAATTTTGTAAAATCTATCTCCACCTGCTCCAGATACGGCCCGAAGGCCTGGGCGGAAAGACGGATGGGCTTCATAAACGCACCTCCTGTAAAACCTCCCGGAACAGGGCCATGTCCTCCTGCTCCGGCTCCTCCCCGCAGACCTCTTGGAAAAAGGCGGAGAAAACCGTCCCCTCATCCGCCCCCGAAAGGGCCTTGGCCCGCCTGCCCGCCGCCCCTTCCAAGGCCCACTGGTTCCGGACGGAAAGAAGGTTCGGGTAAAAGGGGCGCAGGCGCTCTGCCGCCAGGAGCACAGGGGATTTGTCTGTAAGGCACAGCTCCACATAATCCTCGCAGGGGTGTGCCTCCCCGGAAGCCATGAGATCCTTGAAAAGCCCGGTGATTTTCCGCACGTCCCGCAAAGGCTTTGCCTCCCGGTGCTCCGCTGAAAAGGAGTTCCCGTCCCAGGCAAGGGACAGGTATCCCTTTTTCTGGCCCGCCTCGTCTATGGAATATTTTAAGGGCGTGCCGGAATACCGGGCCGTTTCTCCCGCCTTTTGAGGGCCATGGAGGTGGCCCAGGGCTACGTAATCGAAGCGGGAGAAAAGGGAAGGGGGGATCTGCCCGCTGCCGCCCACAAAGGTTCCGCTTTCCGAATCGCTTGTCATGCCTCCGGCGCAGAAGCAGTGGGCCATGAGCACGTGGGCCGCCTCCGGCAGGAACAGGGGATACAGCCGCTCTAAAAGCTTTTCCATGCAGGCGGCCTCCCCCCGCAGGGAGGCGTCCCCTAAAAACTCCCGGGCTGCGGGGCAGTCAAAATAGGGCAGGAGGAACACCTGTACCCGCTGGCCTCCTTCTTCCAGCAGCACCGGGGAGAGCATGTCCTCTAAAGACGTGGCGAAGAAAACGCCGCTGTGCCGCAGAGCGCCCTTTAAAAGGGCCATGCGCTGGGCGCCGTCGTGGTTCCCGGAGATGATGAGCGCTTTCACTCCCCATTCCACCAGCCGGGAAAGGGTGCTGTCAAACAGGGCGATGGCCTCCGGGGGGGCCACCTGCCTGTCATAGATATCCCCGGCAATGAGCAGGGCCGCGGGTTTTTCCCGCTCTATGGCGGGGAGCAGGAGGCTTTCCAGGAAGTGGCGCTGGTCGGAAAGCAGGCTTCTGCCATAGAGCATACGGCCCAGGTGCCAGTCTGAAGTGTGAAAAATACGCAAGGTTGACGCCCCTTTTCAAAAATTATTCAAAAATTCCGCCTTTTCTTTTTGCCCACAAAATAGTATACTATAAGTAAGCGCCCTTGAAAGCCGGGTGCCCCGATTTTCAGGCAGGCGGCCCTGCCGCCGGTTCAAAGGAGGCTTCCGCCCCTTTTGAACCGCATTGGCCGCAAAAGGGAACTGCCCGCGGAAACTGTGCCAATACTATATATTGTAACATATCTGCCCTTTAGGTACAAGGAAGAAAGGATGAAGCTTTTTATGAAAACCGCCATGCGATACAGAATACCCATAAAAAAGGCCTGCCGCTCTCTTTCAGCCCTGTTTCTGGCAGCGTGCCTGACGGTTTGCCTGTCCCTTCCCGCCCAGGCGGAGGGCTTTGACTTCGGGTGGGATCAGGACGAACAGAACCCGGAAGGCCCCCACTGCAAATCCATTATCATGCTGAACCTGGACACAGACACAGTGGTGTATGCCCTGAATCCGGACGAGAGGCTTTCCATGGCTTCCCTGACGAAAATTATGAGCTACATTGTGGCCTATGAGACGATTCCGGACATTGAGAACACGGTAATCACTGTGCCCCAAAGCGTAGCGGACGATCTGGAGGGCACAGGCAGCTCCTTAGCGGGCATTGCGGTGGGGGAAGAGCTGACAGGCCTGCAGCTTTTATACCTGATGATGGTGCCTTCGGGCAATGACGCGGCTTTAACCCTGGCGGAATATGTGGATTCCCTTCATGCCCAGGGGCTTATCGCGCCCAAAGAGGAGGGAAAGCCGGAGGATCCCCAGGCGGCCCAGGGGGGCGGGGAAAGCGCCCCTGGCAGCGGGCAGGCGCAGGCAGACGATCCCCAGGCAGCGCCCCAGGGGGAAGCGGCGGGGGAACCGGAAATGGCCCTGCTGGCGGAAGGCGGGGACTCCCCGGAGGACGGCGGCACAGAGGACGGCGGGGAAGAGGAATTCACCGGGGATCCGGCAGGCTATACGCCGGACAGCTATTTTGTGCAGCTTATGAACAAGAAGGCGGAGGAGCTGGGCTGCCGGAACACCCATTTTACAAACCCCCATGGCCTGTATAACCCGGATCACTATTCCACAGCCCGGGATTTGGCGCGGATTGCGGAATATGCCATGACATTGCCCAATTTTACAGACATTACAGGCACCTTTGCCTATGTAAAGCCTGCCACAAACGTGAACGAGAGCGAGGAAACCTTTCACAGCACCAATAAGCTTTTGCAGAATTATATGGACGAGCAAAGCGGCATAGAGTATTATTATAAGTCTGCTACAGGCATCAAAACAGGCTCTCACAACCAGGCGGGATACTGCCTGGCGGCTTCCGCCACCGCTTTGGGGTATACCTATGTGGTGATATGCCTGGGGGACATGGAAGGCTATGAGGAAGGGATTCATGGGGAAATGCTGGACGCCCGCTCCCTGTTCCGCTGGGCCTTGGAGAACCTGGGGAAAAAGACGGTGGCTGTCCCGGGAGAGGTGCTCAGTTCTGTGAACCTGGAGTATGCCTTTCAGCAGGATCAGCTCCTGCTGGCGGCAGGGGAAAGCGCCAGCGTCATGCTGCCCAACAGCGTGGACGCCAGCAGTATTGTGGTGACGGTGAACAAGCCGGAAAGCGTGCAGGCCCCGGTGCGCAAGGGGGAGCAGGTGGGCACTGCCACCTTAAGCTATGCCGATGAGGTGATTGCTACTGTGCCTTTGGTGGCGGCAGAGTCTGTTTCCCGCAGCGACCTGCTGGCAAGCTGGGAGCAGGGGAAGTCCCTGCTTTCCTCCCCCTGGTTTGTGGTGATTATCGCGGTTATTGTGGCCCTTATCATTGTATATTTTATTTTGATGGTCATGTACCGCCGCAAGCAGCGGATGCTCCGCCAGGTGCGCAAATTCCGCGACATGTGAAACGTGACGTTTCATCCGAGACGCGGGGAGCATGAGAGGAAATTTTTCGCCGCGGAACAGGATTCCGCGCTTACGTGAGCCGTCGCGTGCCCAGCGTGGCTTCCGGCGGCTTACACTGGAAGCGAAACAAACAGGAAAGTTTTTGAAGATTCCTAAGAAACTTTTTTCAAAAAGTTTCTTAGGCCAAGGTGTGGAACGGAGTTCCACGGCCTTAAAGGGAAGGACGGAGAAGAAACAGATGGACAGGAGTAAAATCAGAAATTTTTGCATTGTAGCCCACATTGACCATGGGAAAAGCACCCTGGCAGACCGGATTCTGGAAAAAACCAGTGCGGTGGCCCTGCGGGAAATGGAGAACCAGCTTTTGGACAATATGGACTTGGAGCGGGAGCGGGGCATCACCATCAAAGCCCACGCGGTGACCCTCCGGTATCAGGCTCAGGACGGGGAGGAATACACCTTCAACCTTATCGACACCCCGGGGCACGTGGACTTTAACTATGAGGTGTCCCGGTCCTTGGCGGCCTGCGAGGGGGCGGTGCTGGTGGTAGATGCCTCCCAGGGGATTGAGGCCCAGACCCTGGCAAACACCTATCTGGCAGTGGACGCGGGGCTGGAAATCCTGCCGGTTGTCAATAAGATCGATTTGCCCGGCGCAGAGCCTGAGCGGGTCTGCCACGAGATTGAGGATATTATTGGCATTCCGGCTTTGGACGCGCCCCGGATTTCCGCCAAAACCGGGGCAAACGTTGAAGAGGTTTTGGAGCGGATTGTCACGGATATCCCCGCGCCGGAAGGGGACGAGACGGCCCCCCTCAGGGCTTTGATTTTCGACTCCTATTATGACTCTTACCGGGGCGTTATCGTGTATATCCGGGTGATGGACGGGGAGCTGCGGCCTGGGGACTCCATCCGCATGATGGCAACAGGCGGGGAGTTCACTGTGGTGGAATGCGGCTTTTTGCGGGCCACTTCCCTGGAACCGGCCCAGTGCCTGCAGGCCGGGGAAGTGGGGTATATTGCCGCCTCCATCAAGGATGTGCGCCACGCCCGGGTGGGCGACACAGTGACTTTGGCGCAGCGCCCGGCGGCAGAGCCTTTGGCGGGCTACCGGGCTGTGCAGCCCATGGTGTTCTGCGGCATCTATCCGGCGGACGGCGCCCACTATACAGATTTGCGGGACGCCCTGGAAAAGCTGCAGTTAAACGACGCATCCCTCACCTTTGAACCGGAAACCTCCATTGCCCTGGGCTTTGGGTTCCGGTGCGGGTTTTTGGGGCTTTTGCACATGGAGATTATCCAGGAGCGGCTGGAGCGGGAATACAACCTGGATCTCATCACCACCGCCCCCAGCGTGGTGTATGAAATTACCAAGACAAACGGGGAAACCATCCGGGTGGATAACCCCACCAACTACCCCGACCCCGCCGTTATCAAGGAGGCCCAGGAGCCTATTACAAACGCCCATATCTATGCCCCCTCCGATTATGTGGGCAATATTATGGAACTGTGCCAGGAGCGCCGGGGCGTGTTCAAGGACATGCGCTACATTGACACCGACCGGGTGGATATCCACTATGAGCTGCCCTTAAATGAAATTATCTACGACTTTTTTGACGCGCTGAAGTCCCGCACCCGGGGCTATGCCTCCTTTGACTATGAGCTTTTGGGCTATCAGAAATCCGAGCTTGTAAAGCTGGACATTATGCTTAACGGCGAGGTGGTGGATGCCCTTTCCTTTATCATCCACGCGGAAAAGGCATATCCCCGGGCCAGGAAGATGTCGGAAAAGCTGAAGGAGAAAATCCCCCGGCAGCTTTTCGAAGTGCCTATCCAGGCCTGCATTGGCGGGAAGATTATTGCCCGGGAGACGGTGAAGGCCATGCGCAAGGATGTGCTGGCAAAGTGCTATGGCGGCGACATCACCCGGAAGAAGAAGCTTTTGGAAAAACAGAAAGAAGGCAAGAAGCGGATGCGGCAGCTTGGCACAGTGGAGGTGCCCCAGGAGGCATTCATGTCTGTGCTGAAGCTGGATGAGTAAGAACTGCTTTTGAAATACTTTATGAAGAAAGGAAAGAGCGCCAGGGCTGCCTGGCGCCGGGCTGGTGGTTGATATGCGGACGAAGCTGGAGGAAATTGCGGCGGCTGTGGAAGGGAAGATCCTGTGGGGCGATGGGGAGAGGGAAGTCACCCATTTTATCACAGACAGCCGGGAGGCAGGGCCGGGGGCCATGTTTGTGCCCATCCGAGGGGAACGCACAGATGGGCATACATATATTGCCTCTGTGTTTGAAAAGGGCGCTGCGGCAGCCTTTACGGATCATGAAATCCCTTTCCCCGGAGGCCCGGTGGTGCTGGTGGAGGACTGCCGGGGGGCTTTGCAGCGGTATGCCGCCTGCTACCGCAGCCAGTTTGACCTGCCCATTGTGGGGATAACCGGCAGCGTGGGCAAAACCACCACCAAGGAGATGCTGGCCCAGACCCTCAGCGCAGGGTTTGACGTGATGAAAACCGCCGGCAGCCAGAACAGCCAGGTGGGCGTGCCCATCACCATCTGCGGGCTGGAGCCGCGGCACACCGCCGCAGTGGTGGAGATGGGCATGAGCATGCCCGGGGAGATGGGGCGCATTGCCCCGGTGGTGCGGCCCACCTGCGCGGTTATCACCAACATCGGGGTGTCCCACATTGAGTTTTGCAAAACCCGGGAGAATATTCTAAAGGAAAAGCTGCACATCGCAGACTACCTCCCCTATACCGGGGCGCTTTTCGTAAACGGCGACGATGACCTGCTGTCCGTCCTGGAGGACACTGCCGCCTGCCGGGTGATACCTTATGGCCTGGGGGAGGACTGCTATTGGCAGGCCCAGGATCTCCGGGAGGAAAACGGCGGCACCCGTTTTACCTGCCTGTCCCCCCAGGGCTGGGAGCAGGAGGTCTTTGTGCCGGCCCCGGGGGTACACAATGTGCGCAACGCCCTGGCCTGCATGGCGGTGGCCTGCCATCTGGGCATGGCAGGGGAGGCGGCCGCCCAGGCCATTGCAGACTACACCCCGCCGGCCATGCGCCAGCAGATCCTCCAGGCAGGGGGCGTGACGGTGATTGACGACAGCTATAACGCCAGCCCCGATTCCATGCGCAGTGCCCTGGATGTGCTGTGCTCCCGGCCCTGCGAAGGCAGGCGCTTTGCTGTGCTGGCGGATATGCTGGAACTGGGGGAAGTTTCCCGGCAGGCGCACCTGGAGGTGGGCCAATATGCCAGGGAGAAGGGCATCCATGAGCTGATAGCGGTGGGGCCGCTGGCAAAGGACATCGCCCAGGGCTTTGGGGACGGCGCCAGATGGTTCCCTTCAAACGGGGAGGCACTGGGCTTCCTGAAGGGCACTTTAGGCGCGGGGGACGCGGTGCTGGTGAAAGGCTCCCGGGGAATGCATACGGACGAGATTGTGAAGGCCCTGTGTGGAGGAAGCCAGCAGGGCAAATAAAAAATGAAAAGAAAGGAGCGATGCGGGGTGCGGGGGGCTGCCTGTCTCTTTGGCGCACTTTCTGCATCGCATGGTGATTGTTATGAAGCTGGGTGAATTTGCCGCAGGCCTGCAGCATGTGGGCCTGCCCACAAACGACATGGATAAGACCATCGCCTTTTATGAGGGGCTGGGATTTGAAAACGTGTATGAGACGGTGAATGAGGCCGCAAAGGAGCGGGTGGCTTTCCTGCGGCTGGGGAACCTGACCATGGAGGCCTATGAGAACAAGCAGGCCGCCATGGAGTCCGGGGCTATTGACCATCTGGCCCTGGATGTGAAGAATATAGACGCGTGCTATGATAAGGCCCGGGAGCAGGGATATGAAATTGTCAGCCGCGGCATTGAGGAGCTGCCCTTTTGGGAAAAGGGCGTGCGGTTTTTCATTATCCTGGGGCCGAACCGGGAACGGATCGAGTTTAATGAAATGCTGTAAAGCCAACTGAACGGCACAAGGAAAATAGAAGAGAAAGGAACGGCACAGGAGGCAAAGGGCTGCCTTTGAGGCCTGTGCCCCAGGATGGATTATATGAGAAAGCTAAGGGAGATACGGGCGGTTGCGATTGTACCGGCGGGGGGAAAGGAGAGGATGCTAAAAACAAAAAAGAGGAGATAATTATGCGTATACCAGACCCAAATGCAGTTTTTCCCAACGAATATGGGACATCCTGCTTTATTAAAAATGTGATAACCTCGCCCAATATCCAGGTGGGGGAGTATACCTATTATGATGATCCGGCAGCTCCCACAGGCTTTGAGAAAAACAACGTGCTTTTTCATTACCCCGAGTTTGGGGACAGGCTGATTATCGGGAAATTCTGCGCCCTGGCGGCTGGAACAAAATTTATCATGGGCGCGGCAAACCACCGTATCAGCAGCGTGACAACATATCCCTTCCATGTGTTTGGCGGCGCTTGGGCGGAAAACAGCCCGGAACACCTGGCCCAGCTTCCCTTTAAGGGGGACACGGTTGTGGGCAATGACGTGTGGTTTGGCAGGGAATGCGTGGTTATGCCTGGGGTTCGGATAGGGGACGGGGCGGTTATTGGCGCGTATTCCCTGGTAACAAGGGACGTGGAGCCTTACAGTGTGGTGGGCGGAAACCCGGCGCGGTTTATCAAAAAAAGGTTTCATGAAAGCCTGATAGAAGCGCTGCTCCAGTTGAAATGGTGGGATCTGCCGCCGGAAACTCTGGCGGATTTGCTGCCTGTGCTGTGCTCTCCAGATTTGGAAAAGGTGGAGAGGCAGATAAGAGAGATTTTGGAAAGCAGAAAAGCATAAGAAAACACAGGGCGGGCGGCCCGCTGCATATTTTTGAACTGGCAGTACAGACTATTCCTGCGCATATACAGTTGACGCACCTGCAAAATTTCATTTTGCAGGTGGCAGGCTTGCAAGAAACACGCAATCCTGCTCTCTGTTTTCCTTTGGAAAACAGAACAAGCCCTAGAGTCTGTCTTAAAACTCCGCAAAACCGTCTTTTTGTCCAGAGACAAACGGTTTCTGTGTTAAAAATCCTCGAAATACGAAAGTATCTCTTGCGGTTTTCGCCTTGAAACCGTCCGTCCTGAACAAAAATACTGGCATTTCTCCGGTTTTAAAACAGACTCTAGCCACCACCCTTGAAATTTTTACCGCTTTTTAAGTGCGGTGGCTATAAGGCGTTCGCGATATGGGCGAGAAAGGAAGAGGACTGCCATGAAAACAGTGAGCAAAAGACAATATGATCAGATGGTGAAGGAGGTTTCGCCCCCGTCCCCGGTTTTCAAGGACTGCCTGCTGGCCTTTGTAACCGGAGGGTTTATCTGCACCATAGGCCAGTGGCTGTGCAACGCTTACCAGGGCATGGGGCTGGAGGTAAAGGACGCCAGGGCTGTGGTGTCCATCAGCCTGATTTTGATTTCCGCCGCCTTGACGGCCTTTGGCTGGTATGACAACCTGGCAAAACACGCCGGGGCCGGGATGCTGGTGCCCATTACGGGCTTTGCCAACTCCATGGTGTCCCCGGCAATGGAGTTTAAGGCAGAAGGCTTCATCACCGGCCTGGGGGCGAAGCTGTTCACAGTGGCCGGCCCGGTGCTGGTGTTCGGCATTACGGCCAGCGTGGTGTTTGGCGTTATCCTGTTCCTTTTGGGGATGTGGATGTGAAAAGTTATGGCGAAAGGCATATAGTTAACGCAGTTCAAAAGAGGCAGAATACCTCTTTTGAACCAGACGGCTCAGCCGCCTGGCTTGAAAATCGAGTTGTACCGATTTTTAAGTGCGTTTACTATAAAAAGGCGCAGGCAAATAGGCTGGTAACGTAAGAAAACATTTTAAGCGAGGGTCGGCGTAGCGTCAAGCTGCGCCGACTTTCGCATTTTTCTGGTCTTGGGCAGTTTGGGATTGCTCCCGTGCTCCCTCAAAATCAAATGCACCAATGAAGTTATAGACGATTTCAATTTCCCGGATTTTCACCCGCTTCTGCTGTTCATCGGTCGTGTAGGTGTCAGACACGGCGGATGGAGTGTGTCTTGCACAGGGTACGGTCTTTCCGATAGGTGGAGCAGATGTAATACTCCTGTTCCGGCTTGAAGTGGTTGGCCCGGCAAAGGTACATCTTGCCGCCGCAATCGGCGCAGTACACCAGCCCGGAGAACATACCCATGTCCCCCATCTTGGTCGGGCGGCGGCGTCCCTGCCGGATATTCTGAACAATCAGGAACACGCTTTCCTCAATGACAGGCTCTTGGGTATTCTCGAAGATCACCCATTCAGACGGGTTATTCCAAACGGTCTTTTTGCTCTTGAACGATGGTTTGCTGGTCTTGAAATTGACTGTATGGCCTAAATACTCGACACGTTCCAAAATGCCCGAATTTGTTTTGGCCGTCCATTTGTAGGGATTTGCGGGAGGCTTGCCATTAGTCGGTAAACCTTTCAGCAGAAAGTACGCAATAGGATTTAGGACTTCATTCTGTTGCAGCCACTTGGCGATCTGCGTCGGCCCCAAGCCGTCCACGCACAGGGAGAAAATCTTTTGCACGATAGCCGCCGCTTCCTCGTCCACAATCCAGCGTTTTTTGTCCTCCGGGTCTTTCATGTACCCATAGGGCGGAAGTGTGCAAAGGTGTTCGCCGGAGCGTCCCTTGGATTGCCAGGTCGCCTTGATCTTCTTGCTGGTGTCCTTGGCGAACATTTCATTAGATAACCTCGCATAAAGAAGGATAGATTTCAAAGTTCCACATACCCGACAAAGTTGTAGTAGATTTTGATGTCCCGGTGGGTTTCCCCGGTGATTTTGTACTTCTCGCCCACCTCGATGCGCTTCACCAGCCGCAGGAGCGTGGGGCGGTCGAGTTCCTCAAGCTGGGCATAGTCGCGGATGACAGCCAGCCACTCGTCGGTGGCCTGCTCGTCCTCCTGCGTGGCCTCCAGATGGGCAGTGAGCTGCGTCCGCTGTTCCAGCTTGCCCCGGCGTTCGTCTTCGTAGCGGTTCATCAACTGGACGCACAGCGCCTCCGGCATGACGCCCTTCACCTTGTCCTCATAAGCCGACACCACCAACTTCTCCAACTCGGCCAGCCGCTTGTCCAGCGCCGCCACCTTTATCTGCCCCATGCACAAGGCTCGGGCTTTGGCAAACGCCTATTACTGGAACAGGCTGTACCGGGCCAGGGGGGAAGGAAAGCGCTTTCAAATCCATGTCCCCAAAGGCAGACCGGGCAGAGCTGGCGGCCCTCACCAGCGATTTTGCCCACCTGGTGTTCCAGATGCACCTGCGGGATCTGCTGGACGCCCAGGGGCTTGACTTTGTAGAGGCCCAGGAGTTCGATGGACCCGGGGCGCTGGAGGTGCTGCAGGGCCGGTTTGAAGCCGGGAAAGCTTATATCTAGGAGGCGGGAACATGGCAAAAACACTTCTCATGCTCAATGTGGGGGATAAAGTCCGGAACCCGGAAAGCCTCTGCCTGGGGGAGCCTGTGGCCTGGCAGGTGGCAGACCTGCTGCATCAGGGGTATCCTGCGGGCAGCGTTACCCTGTGCAGCCAGTACCAGGTGGCACTTTACGCCTTTGACGGCTCAGAGCCGGAAAATGAAAATATTGACCGCCAGGCGCAGGGGAATAACCGCTACAGCCTATCGAATATCCGGAGCTGGCTTAACAGCGAAAACAACTTGCGATGTTCCAGCTTTGACCGTTCCCCACGCAGGTTTCACGCTGAGAACCTACACCCACGCCACCCGCCAAAAGCAGGAGCAAGCCGCAGAAAAGATGGGAAATTTTATGGAGAAGGTCATGTGAGTGTGGGGCAAACGAGAAAAACGGCTGGAACTTCCTATCCGGAGGCATCCAGCCGTTTCCGTTTATTTCCGCGTGTGGGGTGAGCGTCTGCCAGTGGCAGACAAGCTGCGAACCGACCGAGCCGACAGGCGAGACCACGGTGTGGGTCAAAAACGCCCCTGGCACTCTCCGGTTATTTCTGACCATTTCCGCATGTGGGTCACGGTGTGGGTCAGGACAAAAAGCCGACGGAGCCACGCCAAACTCGCAAAAAGAATAAGCTGAAACCTTATCCGCAATATCCATTTTAATATGCAACCGAGCAAAACAACTTGCGATGTTCCAGCTTTGACCGTTCCCCACCCAGTGTAGAAAATCGCTCCAAAATAATTTGGCTACATACAACAAAAGCCCCGCACATTCCATGCAAGGCTTTGTCAATGGTGGGGGAGAGTGGATTCGAACCACTGAAGTCGTCGACAACAGATTTACAGTCTGCCCCCTTTGGCCGCTCGGGAACTCCCCCATAAATTATGCAATTTTATACAAGGCTTGTCCGGCCTTCCTGTCGGGCCGGACCGCCCAGTTTGGAGCTGGTGAACGGACTCGAACCCCTGACCTGCTGATTACAAATCAGCTGCTCTACCAACTGAGCTACACCAGCGAATTTTTCAGCGCTTAATTATTATATCCCAATCAGCGGAGAAAGTCAAGGGGTATTTCTGCGTTTTTTGCAATTTTTCTGGAAGAAGTTTTGCGAACAAAAAATGTCGGCTGCTCAGCCGCGCCAATATCCATGCTTTTCCGCCACAAAAAGGAAAAAGACCGGAACATCCGATCCTTTTCCTTCTTTTGGGGAGGAGTTGTATTGAAAAGTGCGGCCCTATGCCGCAAGCTTGTACGCTTGGCTGAGTACGAGTATATTATAGTAGGTAAAAGGGCCGGTTGTCAATGTTTTTGAAAAGAATCTACCTTTTCCATCAATCCACTTCTGTCCGAAAAAGCGTTTTTATCAAACTGGCACAAAGAAAAGCCCTGCAAACCCGCCTGGAGACTGGCTTTTTCCAGGATCTGCCCTATCCGTTTTTCCTGCCCTTGCGCTGGACAGTACGGCTGAAAAGGCCATGCCGGTTGCAATACCAGAAGAGCTGCCCACTGCCCCGAAGGAAAAATCGGGCCTCAGCGTTCCCCTCTGGATACAGCTTTACCATGTCCACGCGGTTCATGGTGACATAGGCAATGAAGGAGATATGGTGTTCCCGCTCCATGGGATGACTGATGGTGACAAAAATTTCGTCCTCCACATAGTCCACGCTGCAGGCGTGGGCTTCATCTGGCTCCTCCGGATCCAGCGGCGGCAGGGTGATGCCGCAGCAGGCTGCCATGGCCTCGCCTGTGGCGTGGATGGTGTTGCCACAGACCGGGCAGGCATAAAATTTTGAGCGCAGGATATTGGCGGTTCTGTTCCGGTTAGTAATGGTTTCGCCGGACAGCAGCTCCGGAATGGAGACGCCCAGCGACTGCGCCAGCGGCCCCAGCAGGGATATATCCGGCAGGCCCCGGCCTGTTTCCCATTTGGAAACGGCTTTGTCGCTGACCGCCAGTATTTCCGCAAGCTGGGCCTGTGTCAGCCCCTTCTTTTCCCGCAGGGCCTTAACAGCGGCCCCTGCTACATAGTGATTCATAAAGCTTCGCGCTCCTTTTCAAGAGTTTGGTTTCAACCTGTATGTACTATAACAAAACAGCCAGCCCCCTGCAACCTACGCTCCGTAGAGAGGGCGCGGGCCAGGCGGGAGATTTGCCTTCGTACAAGAAAATTTTCACAAAAACCAGTTGCAGCCTGCCTGCCCTTTGGTGTATAATCTATATAGTGCATTTGGGGCTGCCTGATAAAAGCGGGAAACATTTCAAAGCGCCCGCTGTTTTTCAGCGCAAGCCCTTAACTATCCTTGAAAGGAATGAACAGCTATGATTAATGTAACCGTATGGTATGAGGCAGTGGAGGAGCGGGGGGAACTCCGTCCCGAGTTTATGCCCGCAGGCATCCCGGAAGAGCGCAAGGGCCACCTGGAGGCCTTAATCGCGAAGAACGTAGCCGAAATTAAAGAGGTGTACCCGGACGGCCACCTGAAGACCCTGGCCAACACCCTGAACCAGAACGAGGACATGAACGTTACTTACACCAGCCTTTTTGATCCGGAATACGGCCTGCCGGATGAACTGCTGGACAAGACCGACGTGCTTATCTGGTGGGGGCACATCGCCCACCATGCCGTGCCTGACGAGCTGGCCTATAAGGTTGTGGCCCGGGTGCAGCGGGGCATGGGCTTCATCGGCCTGCACTCTGCCCACCTCTCCAAGCCCTTCCGGTATCTCCTGGGCACCAGTGGCAACCTGAAATGGCGGGAAGTGGACTTCACCCGGGTTTACAAGATGAACGCGATCCATCCCATCACCCAGGGCGTCCCTGAAACCTTTGAGCTGGAGCGGGAAGAGGTGTACTGTGAGCCTTTCGATATCCCCAAGCCGGACGATCTGCTCTTCACCAACTGGTACAGGGGCGGCGAGCTGTTCCGCAGCGGCGCCACCTGGACCCGGGGCAACGGCAAGATTTTCTATTTCCAGCCGGGCCACGAGACATTCCCCTCCTATCACAATCCCATTATTGTGAAGATTATTGAAAACGCTGTGCGGTGGGTTGCGCCTGCCCAGTGGATTGAAAAGCTGGAAAGCCCCCGGATTGAAAAGTCCCCGGAAGAGCTTTTACGGTAATCTTCCCTGCATCTGCCGGCAGTAAGCATGTCCCCTGGCCCCCTGGGCCGGGGGATTTTTGCTTTCCAGGTGTTCCCGAACCCGGAGATATTGCCTCATGCCCTTCCTGCCTGCCAATTTCCCCAAATCCCGCTTGACAAGCGGGGCGGGAGGGGGTATGATAAGCATAAGCATGATAGAGGCGCGGCTGACAAGAGTACGTTTCCAGCAGGCCCCGGGCAGGGGTGGAAGCGGAAAGGGGATGCCGCCGAGGCTAAGGAGCGCCCAGCTCCTTTTGCCGGGCTGCGGGAGAAGATCCCGCAGACTGTCGCCTTCCTTGCAGGGAGGGCGGAGCGCTGTTGTGATTCATATGCCTTTTTGTGAAGTCATGACAGAGTATGTCATGACTTTTTGCATGAGAGAGGGAAAAACATGAAGAAAGCAAACCTTATCAAGGGGGTGCTGCTGGCGGTTATCCTGGTGGCAGTGTTTGTAGGCCCCCTGCTTGCCGGAAACGGTGAGAGCGCCGCGGAGGGGGGCGGGTTCTATGGCACCGCCTGGGCGCTGCTGCCCCCGGTCATCGCCATTGCCCTGGCCCTTATCACCAAGGAGGTGTACTCCTCCCTGTTTGTGGGCATTGTCATAGGCGGCCTGCTCTATTCCGCCTATTCCTTTGAGGGCACTGTGCTCCACGTGTTCCAGGGAGGCATTGTCAGCGTGCTGTCCGATGGGTACAACATCGGCATCCTGGTGTTCCTGGTAATTTTGGGTGCCATGGTGGCTTTGATGAACAAGGCCGGCGGATCCGCCGCCTTCGGGCGCTGGGCCGCGCAGCACATCAAAAGCCGGGTGGGCGCGCAGCTTGCCACTGTGGCCCTGGGCGTACTTATCTTTATCGATGACTATTTCAACTGCCTCACCGTAGGCTCTGTTATGCGCCCTGTAACGGACAAGCACAAGGTGTCCCGGGCAAAGCTTGCTTATCTCATCGACGCCACCGCCGCGCCTGTGTGCATTATCGCCCCGGTTTCCTCCTGGGCGGCGGCTGTGGCCAGCTATGTGGAGGACGGCAACGGCCTCAGCCTGTTTATCAAGGCCATCCCCTTTAACTTTTACGCCATCCTCACCATTGTCATGATGATTGGCATGGCAGTGATGAAGATGGAGTTTGGCCCCATGGCTCGGTTCGAGCGCAGCGCCCAAAATGATGGCGACCTGTGGGGCGGCAAAAACCCCTATGCGGGCGCAGCCGGGGAGGAGGAAGAGGAGAAGGGCATCGTGCTGGATCTGGTGCTGCCCATTGTTGTGCTGATCATCTCCTGCGTTGTGGGCATGATTTATTCCGGCGGCTTCTTTGAGGGCGCGTCCTTTGTGGAGGCTTTCTCGGGTTCCGACGCCTCTGTAGGCCTGATGCTTGGTTCTGTCTTTGTCCTGGCCTTCACCATTTTGTACTACTGCCTGCGCAAAACCATGACCTTCCGCCAGACCATGGACTGCATCCCTGAGGGCTTCAGGGCCATGGTGCCTGCCATCCTCATCCTCACCTTTGCCTGGTCGCTGAAGGCTATGACAGATTCCCTGGGCGCCAAGGTGTTTGTGGAAGGCGTAGTAAAAGGCTCTGCCGGGGCTTTCCAGGCTTTCCTGCCTGCTGTGGTGTTCCTCATCGGATGCTTCCTGGCCTTTGCCACTGGCACAAGCTGGGGCACCTTTGGCATCCTCATCCCCATCACCCTCAGCGTGTTCCCCCTGACCGATCCCCTGGGCGTGGTGTGCGTGTCCGCCTGCATGGCGGGGGCTGTCTGCGGCGACCATTGCTCCCCCATTTCCGACACCACCATCATGGCTTCCGCCGGCGCCCAGTGCGACCACGTGGATCACGTGTCCACCCAGTTGCCCTATGCCATCACAGCGGCGGCTGTCAGCTTTGTGTCCTACCTGTTCGCGGGCTTTGTGCCCAATGCCCTTATCGCCCTGCCCGTCTCCATCCTGCTGATGGTGGGCACCCTGTTTGCCATGAAAACCATCCACGGCAAAAAGCAGGGGGCATAAGGGAGTGCTCCTGAAAAGAGGATAGAAAAACCGGGGCGCACCCTTTTGGCCGTCAGGCTGGGGGATGCGCCTCTTTTTCCGCTACCCCTTTTCCTCCTGGCCCAGCCAGGAAAGCCCCTTTTTGGAAAGGAGGAACAGGGCGCAGATGTTGGGCAGGGCCATCAGGCCGTTGCAGGCGTCCCCAAAGCGGAACAGGGTTTCCAAAGGCAGCACACACCCTGCCACAGCAGCCCCGGCAAAGGCCAGGGCAAAGGTTGTGCGCCCCCTGCCCCGGGTAAGGTAGAACAGGCCGCTCCTCCCGTAACAGCACCAGGCCACCGAGGTTGCAAAGGCGAAAAGCACTGTGCACAGGGATACGGCCCAGCGGCCCCAAATCCCCATAGCCTGCTCAAAGGGGTAAAAGGTAAGCTGCGCCCCGGAAAGGCCAGGGGCCGGGCAGCACAGGATGCACAGCCCTGTCACCGTACACATCACCAGGGTGTCCAGGAACACCTGGAAAATCCCCATATATCCCAGCTCTGCCGGGGCGCGGCCCTCCACCTCCTCATAGGCAAAGGCAGAGCTGCCCAGGCCCGCTTCGTTGGTAAACACCCCCCGGGAAATCCCGGCCTGCATGGCAAGCACCATCCCCGCCGTCCCTCCGGCCCCGGCCCGCAGGGAAAAGGCGCTTTCCCATATAGAGGATAAAGCGGCAGGGAGGTTTTCCCGGAAAACCCACAGCACAAAAAGGGACGCGCCCATAAAGAGCATGGTCATGGCAGGCACCAGCTTTTCCGTTATCTTCACAGCAAACCCCAGCCCGCCCCGGGCCACGAAAAAGAGCGCCGCTCCCGCCAGAAGGGCCGCCGCCCAGCCGGGACCGCCCAGATCCTCCCAGGCGGCCCGGAAGGCGTGCATCTGCACCATGTTGCCCATGCCCAAAGAGGAAAGGCAGCACCCGGCGGCATAGACCAGGGCCAGCGCCCCGCCGTATTTCCCCGCCTTTTCTATGTAGCGCAAAGCTCCCGTGCCCCGTCCCCTTACAGGCTTAAACCGGGCGCAGAGATAGTTTTCCATGAAAACCGTCATCATCCCCAGCAGGGAGGAGGCCCACATCCAGAAAAGCGCCCCCGGCCCTCCTGCCATAATGGCAGCGGCCACCCCCACAATGTTCCCTGTGCCAATGGAGCCTGCCAGGGCGGCAGTGAGGGCCTGGAACTGGCTGACCCCGCCGCGGGCTTCTTTCCGGCAGCACAGGGCTGCTTTCAGCCAGCGTCCCGCCCTGCGCACCTGGAAAAAGCAGGTTTCATAGGAAAAATAGGCCCCGGCAGACAAAATCAGGGCCAGGGTAGGCCAACCCCACAGCACCCCGCAAATCAGTTCTCCCATGTATCTCCCCTCCTGTGTATGCCTCCGGCGGCTTAGGGACTCCGAGTCTCGCCTGCCGGCTCGGTCGGCTCGAGACGGTTGCCATTGGCAGCCCTCGCCCCTAAGAACCCTGCAACCCCTTTTAAAAAAGGGGTTGACCCTAAAATTAAACATCTATCCCTTAAGGCCCATCCTCTTTTCAAAAAATTCCTGGGAGCTTATGCCGGAATATCGCAGGAACCGCCCCAGCTCAAACAGGGAATTGGGATCCCTTGTCACCCGGCACACCTTTTCCTCGCAGGAGAGGGTACACAAAAACCCCATTTCCTTTACAATGCCAGGGGTAGACTTGCTCATGGCCCCAAAGGGGTAGGCCAGGGCCGTGGGAGGGGCAATTCCCCCCTTTTCCGTTATGGCCCGCTGGGCCTCGTTCAAATCCCCCATAAGCCTTTGGCGGTACTGCTCCTCCGATTCCCCGGGAAGCTTCTTCACCCCCAGCGCCCCTTTTTTGCTCTGGTGCAGGTCATAGCTGTGGTTCTGCACCTCCACCAGCCCGGAGTCTGCCATTTCCTTCAGCTCTTCCCAGGTGCAGTGGGAATAGTAGGCGCTTTCGTCCGGGGTGTCGGTGTAGAGATCCGTATAGCGGCCTATGGGGGAAATGACAAATTTGCTGTTGTATTTCTGGGCCAAAGGGAAGGCGTATAGGTAGTTGCTGTAGTATCCGTCGTCAAAGGTGAGCAGCACAGGCTTTTCCGGCAGGGAGCCTCCTTTGGTGTAGGCGATAAGATCCTCAATGAGGATGGTGGTATAGCCATGGCTTTGCAGATACCGCAAATCGTTTTCAAACTCCTCCGGGGAGATGACATACTGGCCGTGCCGGGCCGGATCCTTTAGCATGGAGTGGTACATCACCACCGGCACTTCCACCCCCTCCGAAGCGGCGGCAGCCATAAAGGCCCCTGCCCCCAGCGCCAGGCACAAAATTCCCAGCCCCGCCATTTTCAGGTTGATTTTCACAAGGGCAAAAAAGCCCTTTGGTTTCTTCTTCATATGGATAGCCACCCCCTGTATCCATATATATAGGCCGCGGCAGGCAAAAATGAGTGCCAAACCATTGACACCGGGGCGGGATGCGGCTATAATAGGAAAGAAATACAGAAAAAGCGCAGGGAAGATGCCTTTTGCCCGATTGCAGAGAGACGGCTGGCTGGTGAAAAGCCGTAGGAGGGGAAGGGCAGGCCGCCCTTTCTGTGCCAGCGGCACAGGCGCACCGGTGTGAGGAGCACCGGCGTTTCCCGGCGTTAACGGGGACAAAGAGGCAGAATGCACAGCTTTTAAGAGGGCGATCAGGCTGCAATTTGGGTGGTACCGCGGGCTTGCCCGTCCCATGTGGACAGGCAGGCTTGTTTTATTTTTGCCTCTGCACAAACAATGGGCAGGAAAGAATTCCCCCGCCGCAGGGCAGGGGAATGGGATACAGTTTTATATTAACAATTTAGGGAGGGAAGTATATGAAAAAATTTCTTTTAGGGCTGCTGGGCACAGCCTGGGCCTTGCTGCACATGGCTTTGTGCTTTACCCTTGCCTGGGGATTTATGGAGTACCTGCGGCACAGAGGGGAGGAAGACTGATGAAAAAGGTGCTTATCGGCGGCTTTTTATCCCTCATCGGCTCCCTCTGGTGTCTGGCGGGCTTCTTTGCCGCCGCGGCCAACGTGCAAAACGTCACTGAATGGTCAACCCCGCCGGGCCGCTTCGGCACTTCCATGCTGGAGTGCCATATGGTGTGGCCTGTGGTTCTGGGCGGTCTGCTGCTCCTGCTGGGGCTTGCCATCATGGGCATAGAGTATTTCCGGAAGGAAAAATAAAAAAGGCGGGTTGCCCCGCCCCTTTGCTCACTTCTGCTCCAGGCCCTTCAGATATGCAAACATCATTTTTTCCAGCTCATCGACAGTATATGTCTTTTCCGGATCCTGTTTGAGGATTTCCAGCAGGTCGAGTACAGTGGCCTTTTGGTACATAATGAGTTCTCTTTCTATAGGCATACAAGGGCCTCCTTTTCTCTTAGTTTATCTTTATTTTACTTTGTATTATGTTTTCTGTCAATCCAATAATCTTTTTAGAAAGGCTGATTACACATGCAGTGGACAGGATTAAACGAATTGCGGGAAAAATATCTCGCCTTCTTCCAGTCAAAGGATCATTTGCGCCTTCCCAGCTTCTCGCTGATCCCCCAGGGGGATAACAGCCTCCTGCTTATCGGCGCGGGCATGGCGCCCATGAAGAAGTATTTCACCGGGGAGGCAGAGCCGCCCCGCCGCCGGGTCACCACCTGCCAGAAGTGCATCCGCACCCCGGACATCGACAGCGTGGGCATCACAGACCGCCATGGCACCTTCTTCGAGATGCTGGGCAACTTCTCCTTTGGCGACTATTTCAAGCGGGAAGCCATCTCCTGGGCCTGGGAGTTCTTCACCCGGGTGCTGGAGATGCCGGAGGAAAAGCTGTACGTCACCGTCTTTGAAACCGACAATGAGGCCTGGGACATCTGGACAAAGGAAATCGGCGTGCCGGAAAGCCACATGAAGCGCATGGGCAAAGAGGACAATTTCTGGGAGCATGGCTCCGGCCCCTGCGGCCCCTGCTCGGAAATTTATTTCGACCGTGGGGAAGAGCATGGCTGCGGCAAGCCTGGCTGCGGCGTAGGCTGCGAATGCGACCGGTACGTGGAAATCTGGAACCTGGTGTTCTCCCAGTTTAACAGCGACGGCGAGGGCCGCTATGAAGACCTTGCCCAGAAGAACATCGACACCGGCATGGGTCTGGAGCGCCTGGCCTGCGTTATGCAGGGGGTAGACAACCTCTTCCTGGTGGACACTGTGCAGAACATTATGAAGCGCATGAGCGAAATCTCCGGCGTGGCCTATGGCCAGGAGGCAAAGTCCGACATATCCCTGCGGGTGATCACCGACCACATCCGATCCACTGTGTTTATGATAGGCGACGGCGTGCTGCCTTCCAACGAGGGCCGGGGCTATGTGCTGCGCCGCCTGCTCCGCCGGGCCGCCCGCCATGGGAAGCTTTTGGGGGTAAACGGCCTGTTTTTGGCAGAGCTGGCTGACACTGTTATACAGGAAAACGAAAAGGCCTATCCCGAGCTGCGGGAGAAGCGGGAAACCATCCGGAAAATCATCGGCTTTGAGGAGGAAAGCTTCCTGAAAACCATCGACCAGGGCCTTGCCCTGCTCAATTCCTTTATCGACAAGGCAGATTCCAAGGTGTTTTCCGGGGAACACGCCTTCACCTTAAACGACACCTATGGCTTCCCCCTGGATCTGACCCGGGAAATCCTGGCAGAGCGGGGCATGGACGTAGACGAGGAGCGTTTCCGGGAGCTGATGAAGGAGCAGAAGGAGCGTGCCCGCAGCGCCCGGAAGGATGCCGGGGCCGACGCCTGGAAGGGCGAGGGCACTGCCGCCGCAGGCCTTGCCGCCACAGAGTTCACCGGGTATAGCGAACTGGAAACCCAGGCAGAGGTGATAGCCATCATCCAGGGCGGGCAGCGGGTAGAGTCCGCCGGGGAAGGGGCGGAAGTGTCCGTAGTGCTCTCCCAAACCCCCTTCTATGGGGAAAGCGGCGGCCAGGTGGGCGACAGCGGCGAAATCGCGGCCCAGGGCCTTTCCATGGACGTGGTGGACACCACCCGGCACCAGGGGGTGTTCCTGCACCGGGCTGTTGTAACCCAGGGTGCTCTTGCGGCAGGGGATAAGGTCACAGCCCGTGTGGACGAAAAGCGCCGGGCCGCCATTATGCGCAACCACACCGCCGCCCACCTGTTGCAGGCCGCATTGCGCAAGGTGCTGGGCGGCCATGTAGAGCAGGCGGGGCAGCTTGTCAACGAAAAAGAGGTTCGCTTCGACTTCACCCATTTCTCCGCCATGACCCCCGAGGAGCTGGCGGCAGTGGAAATCCTGGTCAACGAGGAGATTTTAAAGGCTGTTCCTGTGGAAGTGAAAGAAATGCCTATTGAGGAAGCCAGGAAGAGCGGGGCTATGGCCCTGTTCGGGGAGAAATACGGGGACGTGGTGCGGGTGGCCTCTGTCACCGACGGCTTCTCCCGGGAGTTCTGCGGCGGCACCCACATGGACAACACCGCCAAGCTGGGGCTTTTTAAAATTGTCTCCGAGTCCTCCGTGGCGTCCGGCGTGCGGCGCATCGAGGCTGTTACCGGCAGCGGCGTGCTGGGGATGCTCACCGCCCAGAACGTCACCCTGCTGGAAACCGCCCACGCCCTGAAAACCCCCAACCCGGCGGAGCTGCCCATCCGGGCCAAGCAGCTTATGGGGGAGATGAAGGAAAAGGATAAGCAGATCGAAGCCTTGAACCAGCAGGTTGCCAAAGCAAACCTCCAGGGCGTGTTCCAGAATGCCCAGGAGGTGGCGGGTATAAAGGTAGTGTTCGCCCTGCTTTCCGGCACAGCCCCAGACGCCCTGCGGGCCTTGTGCGACAAGGCCAAGGAATACGAAGAGCCTTTGGCAGCCGTGTTCGCGGGGATTGCCGGAGGCAAGGCCTCCCTGGCGGCGGCCTGCAACAAGGCGGCCCAGGAAAAGGGCCTGAAGGCCGGGCAGCTTGTGAAGGAGGTTGCCATGCTCACCGGCGGCAACGGCGGCGGCAGGCCCGATTTCGCCATGGCAGGTGCCAAGGACCAGACCAAGCTGGACGAAGCCCTGGCGGCTGTGCCGGGGCTGGTGAAGAAGCAGCTTGGGTAAACCACAACTATATGCCCCCTGTGCGAGAAAAGTTTTTGAAAGGTTCTTAGGGAAAATTTTTGTAAAAATTTTCCCTAAGCGGGGTTTGGGGCGGCGCCCCAGCCAGAAAGGACGGTAATGTATGAAAGATTGCATTTTCTGTAAAATAGCGGCAGGGGAAATCCCCTCCAGGAAAGTGTATGAGGATGAAATGGTGCTGGCTTTCCATGATCTGGAGCCCCAGGCCCCGGTGCATGTGCTGGTCATCCCCAAGGCCCACATCGCCTCGGCCCAGGAGATAACCCCGGAAAACAGCGGCGTTGTGGCCCATATCTTTGAGGTGATAGCAAAGCTTTCAGGAGAGCTGGGCCTGGAAAAGGGCTTCCGGGTCATCAACAACTGCGGGGAAGACGGGATGCAGAGCGTGCAGCACCTCCATTTCCACCTGCTTGGGCAGCGCAAAATGGGCTGGCCCCCCTTCCCGCCGGAGGAATAATTCTTGAAGGTAAAATTCGTAACCCTGGGCTGTAAGGTAAACCAATACGAGTCCGAGGCCATGCTGGAGTCCATGGAGCAGGGGGGCTTCCAGCCGGCGGAAAGGGAGGAGCAGGCCGATGTGGTGGTGGTAAACTCCTGCACCGTTACAGCCCAAAGCGACCAGAAGGCCCGGCAGGCCCTGCGGCGGGCGAAAAAGCAGAACCCCGGGGCTGTGGCAGTGCTTACAGGCTGCTGGCCCCAGGCTTTTCCCGGGGAGGCGGAGGCCTTCCTGGAAGCGGACGTGGTGCTGGGCACAGCCAACCGCCGGGCGCTGCTGCCCCGGGTGCTGGAATACCTTTCCACCAAGCAGCGGGTGGTGGACATCCAGGCCCACAGCCCGGGAGAGGGCTTTGAGAAGCTGTCAGTTTCCGGGCTGCAGGGGCGCACCAGGGCTTTCCTGAAAATTGAGGACGGCTGCAACCGCTTCTGCTCTTACTGCATTATCCCCTATGCCAGGGGCCGGGTGCGCTCCAAGCCCCTTTCCGACATCCGGGAGGAAGCCCGGCTGCTGGCAGGCCGGGGCTATCAGGAAATCGTGCTCACCGGCATCAACCTCCCCGCCTATGGGCAGGATATAGGCCTGCACCTGTGCGACGCGGTGGAAGCCGTCTGCGGGGTGGAGGGCATCTGCCGGGTGCGGCTGGGTTCTTTAGAGCCGGAACAGCTTACGCCCCCGGTAATAAAGCGGTTTGCCGCCCAGGAAAAGCTGTGCCCCCAGTTCCACCTGTCCCTGCAAAGCGGCTGCGAGGAGACGCTGCGCCGGATGAACCGCCACTATACCCCGGCGGAATATAGGAAGATTGTGGCGGATCTGCGGGAAGCCTTTCCCGGCTGCGCCATCACCACAGACGTGATGGTGGGCTTTGCCGGGGAGACGGAGGAGGAGTTTCAGGAATCCCTCCGGTTTGTAGAGGATATAGGCTTTGCCCGGGTTCATGTGTTTGCCTATTCCCGCAGGCCCGGCACCAAAGCGTATAACGCCCTGGGCCAGGTGCCCGCCCCAGTGAAGGAGTCCCGCAGCAAAACCATGGCGGCGGCGGCCCGGGTAGGCCAGCAGGCATATTACCAGGGCCAGTTGGGCAAAATCTATCCTGTGCTCTTTGAACAGGAAACAGGGGGGCAGATCTATGAAGGCCACACCCCCCAGTACACCCCCGTCCGGGTGCAGTCCTCCCGGCCCCTGTCAGGGAAGGTGCTGCCGGTTCTGCTCACAGCAGCAGAAGAGGAATTCTGCACCGGGGTTTTAGCGGAAGAACAAGGCACATGAGCCTTAATAAAGAAACGACACCTGGAAGTATCCAAAGCGAATATTTAAAAACATTTGTGAAACACAAAAGTTTCGTCCACCTTTTCAAAGGTGGTGGGGTCTTTAGGGGCAAAGCCCCTAAACCGCCGGAGGCGGCACATGCGCCTTGGACACTCCCGAAACACCCCCAAGGAGGGAAAGCTATGGAATTTCACCATGAACGAAACCGGATCTATGCCGCCGGGCCAGACGGCGCCCTGCTGGCAGAAATCACCTTTCCGGAAAAAGAAGGCGTGGCTGTTATAGACCACACCTTTGTCCACGAAAGCCTCCGGGGCCAGGGGGTGGCGAGGAAGCTGATGGAAGAGGCTGTTGCCGCCATTGAAGCCCAGGGCTGGAAGGTGGGGGCCTCCTGCTCCTATGCGGTGTCCTGGCTGGAGAAGCGCGCCCGGCGGGAGGAAAAGCCATGAGCGCCCAGGTGCTGTACTGCCAGTCTCCCATAGGGGAGCTGACCCTGGCGGCGGAGGACGGCGCCGTTACCCACCTGCTTTTTGGGCGCGTATCCTTCCCCGGCGCCATAGAAGAGGAAACGCCCCTGCTAAAAGAAGCCCGCCGCCAACTGGAGGAATATTTTGCCTGTGGGAGAAGGGAGTTTGCCCTTCCGCTGAAGCCCCGGGGCACGCCTTTTCAGGAAAAGGTGTGGCAGGCCCTCCTGACAATCCCCTATGGGGAAACCCGCACCTACCAGGATATAGCCCTGCTGGCAGGCTCTCCCAAGGCTGTCCGGGCCGTAGGCTCTGCCAACCATCACAACCCCATTTCCATCTTCATCCCCTGCCACCGGGTTATCGGCAAAAACGGATCCCTCACCGGATACGGCGGCGGGCTTCCCGCCAAACGCTTCCTGTTGGAGCTGGAAAAGAACTAGGAAGAACGGGCATAAAAAACCAGGCTGCGCAAAACGCCGCCTGGTTTCACTTTTCCCGGACATGCCGACAGGGATCACCCCGCCTTTTCCGCGTCCGTCACCCGGGCCGTAATATAGCCCCGCACTTCGCTGCGGGGGATCTCCAGGGCGGCGGCCAGCTCTCCGAAGAGCAAATCCTCCGCCTGTTTGAGGAAGCGTTCGTCCACAGTGCCAAAGCGCCGCTTCTGCCGGTGCATATTCTCCTTTTTCGCGTAGATGGACATGGTCAGGTCGATAAGATCCTCGCATTTGTGGGATTTCAGCATGGTGTCATAATGCTGTGCCAGCTCCCGGGTGGCACGGTTGTGATACGCCTCGCACTTGCGCCCGGGTATCAGGCTGATAAGCCGCTCCGCCTCGTCTTTCGAGATAATAGGACGGATAAACACCTTGTCCGAATCTACCGGCACAGAGATAACGCAGGACTGGTACAGGGGCTTCAGCACATAATACAGCCGCCTCTCTCCTGTGCTGGGAAAATCCTGGGTTTTGATTTCACTGACCCTGCACACGCCAGTGCTGCCATACAGCACCAATTCGCCGATTTCATACATTTGCACAACCCTCCTATACACATAATCTTTTCATAACTCCTTGCATTTTCTCATAATTTCGTGAATACCCAGGCTATTTATACATATAGTATACCACGTTTTGGGGTAAAATGGTAGCCTTCCCGTAAAAAATCCGGCTTCACTCCATCCAATTTTATTCTGCTTTTTTTGGTGGTTTTTTTGGCAGCTGCCCCCACCCCCCATAAGCAGGGCAGAAAAACAGCGGGGCGGCTTTTTAGGCCGTCTCGCTTTGAAATATATTATAGAGGCTGCACTCCGGGGCGCAGGCAGGGCTTAATCCCGTAGCTGGGGGTTAAAGACCCGATCCAGGCCTGTAATCTGGGGCAGCATGGAGTGGCGGAACACATACCTCACAATCTTCCTGTCCTTTATCCCCCAAAAGCGCCCCCTATGCGGTCCGGCATAGGGAGCGCTTTTATGGCAGGCGGATTTCCACCGGGCGGCGGGCCGTAAGGGAGGAGGGGGTAACCAGGCAGTCCACCGCGTGGAGGGCTACCCCCTTTGCCTGCGCCTCCCGGAGGGCCTGGGCAAAGGCCGGATGGGTGCGGGAATTAGGCGTAAAATAGGCCACGTCCGCCATCTGCACGATGAAAAGCGCCATGGCCCGGTAGCCCGCCTCCAAGGCGGCGCACAGCTCGTGCAGGTGCTTCACCCCCCGCTCCGTAGGCGCGTCTGGGAACAGCACCACTCCGTCCTCCTCCAGGGTGACCCCCTTCACCTCCACGAACCATTTTTCCCCTGCCGCTTCGGCGTAAAAATCGAACCGGGAGGAGCCAAAAACGGTTTCCGGCCGCAGGAGGGTTAAGCCGGGCAGAAGGGCGGGCAGATATTCCGCCGCTGCCTTGTTGGGGGCCTGGCTGTCCATGTTGATAAGCCTTTCCCCCTTTTCCACGGCAATCAGGTCAAACCGTGTTTTCCGCTTAGGGTTCCCGCTCTCCTCCAGATACACCGCAGCCCCCTGCACCAGCAGCTCCCGGCAGCGCCCTGTGTTTTTCACGTGGCAGGTTTCCACCTGCCCGCCTGTCTCCACCAGGGCGATAAAGCGGTTGGGCCGGGCTAAAAACGTCCCCTTCACCACCTTCCCATATGTCATAGCCTTCCCTCCCGGGCCACGGTGAGGACTTCCACTCCCTCCCGCCCCAGGGCCAGCCGGGATTCCTCAGGCAGGCCGTCGTCTGTCACCAGCAGATCCACCGCCCCTCCAAGCTGTAAGGGCACCACCCCATGGCGGGTGAACTTTTCGCTTTCCGTCAGCACCGCCACATGCCCGGCCTGTGCCGCCATGTCCCGCACAGCCTGCGCCCGGAGGTGGTCGCTGTTGGTAAAGCCCATCCGGGGGGTATAGCCGTCTGTGCCGATAAACAGCCTGTTTACAAAAAAGCCCTGGGCGCCCTGGGCCACCAGAGGGCCAACCATCACTTGCGCGTCGTTCTGGTATACGCCCCCCAGCAGCACCACATAGGCATGGGGCTTCTGCCGCACAAAGCCCGCGATAAAGGCGCTGTTTGTCACAATGGTCACGTCCCGCCGGGACGTGCAGATTTCCTCTGCCAGCAAGGCGCAGCAGCTTCCGCTTTCAATCATCACCGTCTCCCCGTCCGCCACCAGCGCCGCCGCCCGTTTGGCAATCCGCCCCTTGCAGGCGTAGTGGTAGGCCAGACGGCTGGAGAGATCGTCCTCGCTTTTTAAGAGGGCATAGCCATGCTCCCGCCGCAGCACCCCCTTTTCTTCCAGCGTGTCCAAATCCTTGCGCACCGTCACGCTGGAAACCCCCAGCACCTGGGCCAGGGCCGCCACCTCCAGCTTTTTCTCTTTGGCAAGCAGCTCTAAAATTTTCGTCTCCCGTTCCTTCACCCGAATCCCCATCTGCGCCCCATACCTTCCCTTTCCCGTTTTCTAATCAGTATAGCGCTTTTTTCTTACAGTTGCAAGGGAATTCCTTTCAAAAAAAGCAGGCCCCCAACTGGGGGCCTGCCCTTTATTTAGGTTTAGTTTGCCTGGCTTTTCACGCTGCCAAACACTTGCCCGCCAACCGGGTTATCCGCCAGCACCTCGCCGGTGCTCTTCTTCACAACCTCTATCCGGTCAGTAAACTGGTTGTTCTCCGCTTCCCACTGGGGGTCTACCGGCTCATCCACATAGAACCGGAAACTGATGGCCCACTTCGGCCCGGCGGGATATTCCATAAACTGCATGGTTTCCCGCAGGTCGGCACAGTCGCTCATATAGAGGTCGCGGCCGTTTTCATCGGTGTAGTGGTACGTGCCATATTCGGTCTTTTCCCATTTGTCCATGGCCGGGGTGCTCATGGTGCCCAGCAGCTCGCCGCCCCGGTAGAATCGCAGTTCCAGATCCGGGTCGTCCACGCCGCAGTATAAGTCTGCCTGGTGGGTCCAGCCGTTGAGGTCGGTTTCCGCGTCAGCGCCATAGGAATGGCGGTCTACATAGCGGTAAGGCTCTATGCCGCCAGAGCCCATCATATATCCTCCGGTGATATCCGGGGTGTGCTGGGTGTTGATATATTCCTCCATGTCGGTCTTCACAAAGCCCTCCGCCAGATAGGTGTCGCTGGGCACGGCCTCCCCGGTTTCCAGGTCAATGGTCAGCTCGGTAAACAGCTTGGGCTTGGGGGCGCCTTGGGAGTCGTATTGCCAGTTAAACAGGCTGTTATCAAATATGCGCAGCTTCACCTTTTTGCAGTCTGCCGGGGCGCCGTTGAAGCCAAGGGTATGCTCCAGCATCTCGCCCTTCTTGGGCCAGTCATGTTCGCCCTGCTTCGCCCCCGCCAATTTGGGGTCTTCCT
This sequence comes from Neglectibacter sp. X4, assembly GCF_009917365.1. NCBI lineage: Bacteria > Bacillati > Bacillota > Clostridia > Eubacteriales > Oscillospiraceae > Neglectibacter > Neglectibacter sp. X4. The sequence goes on from NZ_QWLE01000002.1 coordinate 159,891, forward strand.
CCCAAAAATTGGAGTTGCGCGCCAGCTCCTGGCCGTCCTCGGTGTAGAGGAAGCACTCGTTGGGAATGCCCTTCACAATGCCGAAATGGTACATTTCCTCGCCCTCATAGCCCCACATGGGGGACTCGATCTTTATCTTGATATACCCCGGCGTACTCTCCACTTCTTTGACGCTCACGCCGTTGTCCTGGCCCTCTCCCACGCTGATGTGGTTATGGCTGGTGTTCACAGTCACCTCAAATTCCGCCTCAAAGCCTACGGGGATATAATCTGGGGTGGCATACTTCTCATGGCCCTTTCCATAGTGGGCCTCCAGCGCCGGGATGGACATCTCCACAGTAACCTTCTCCCCGTTTTCCGGCATTTCCCCGCCGCGGACGGGGAGGGCATAGGCAAGGCCGATTTTCCCCTCTGCCGGGGATCCGGTTAGGCCACTGCTTTCTGCGCCTGTCACAGTGCCGTTTATGGTATATCTTGCAGGGGCATAGGGTTCATCCTCCTGGGAGAGGGAGCCTGCCCTGTTGTAGGGGAAGATAGCTTCATATTCTGCCGCGCTTTCCGGGCACTCCATCTCCAGGGTGAAATATACATAGTTCCCGTCGCAGAAGGCCTCGTCCACAGTCAGTTTATAGCCGCTGTCCTGCTCTGCAAGGGCCACCTGGCTCACCTGCTCCAAATCGTCATAAGTGTCTAAGTTGGTGCCCATGGGGTTTTTGCCGTTTATCTGGGCAAACAGCCCCCCCAGGCCCGGCAGGCTTTCAGTGAAGCCCGGATTCACAGTGTTCAGCCCCATCAGCAGCACCATTGCCGCCGCCATGGCCCCGCAGGCCCCCAGAAGCCCTCGCACCGCCCGGTGCATGGGTTTCACCTCAAAGGGCGTCACCTCCACGAAGTCATCTTCCGTCCCGTATACAGGCCCCTCATAGGTTTGAGGCATTTCCCCGGGCAGTTCCGCATATATCCGGCGCAGCCTGTTCTCCACAGCCGCCGGAACCGCCGGGATTTCCAGTTCTTTGAGAAGCCGCCGGGTTTCTTCGTTTCCTCTCTGCAAATGCTTCATGTGCAGTCTCCCTCCTGTCCCAGATAGATTTTCTTAAACCGCTGCCGGCTGCGCATCAGCCGGGTTTTCACTGTGCCCTCTTTCACGCCCAACAGGGAGGCGATTTCCCGTATGCGCAGCCCGTCCATGTAGTGAAGCGTCAGCACCAGCCTGTCGTTTTCCGCAAGCTGGGAAAGGCTCTGGCGCACGTCCATGGCCCTGTCATAGTCCGGGGACTCTGCCGCCACCTCTCCCAGGCCCTCCATGGGCGCGGTGCGGCGGTGGCCCCGCAGCAGGTCGCAGCAGTTGCGTATCAGCACCCGGGTCAGCCAGGTTTTAAAAAACCTCGGTTCCCGCAGGGTGCATAGCTGGGAGAAAGCCGCCAGCACCGTCTCCCCGATGGCGTCCGCCGCGTCCTCCTCGTTGTGCAGGATAGAAAGGGCTATCCGGCTCATGGAAAGCTTCTGGCTCTCCATCAGCGCGATGAAGGCTTCCTGATCGCCCTTTTTTGCCCTTCTCACCAGCTTTTCAATAGATTCCGCCATGTTTCCCATCCTCTTTTCTCCCGCAGAATTGCTTTCGCCGCGGGGCTTCCTAACTATCATTTACACCCATTAGACGGCCCGGGCATGGGAAAGGTTCGCCCCCTGAAAAAATTTTTTCATAAAAAAGCGGCACAGCCGAAGCCGTGCCGCCGAAAGGACTATTGCGTTTTAGAAATTGCCGTTTGTCAAGTCCTCCACCACTAAGGTGCGGGGGGAGTTGTCAACAGCATTTGCTGCCGCCGGGGCCTTGGAAGCGGTAGCAGGAGCGGGCGCTTCCCGCTTCTCGGGATGATCCCGCCAGTCCAGGAACTTTGTGGCAACCTGCTGGAACAGGGCGTAGCTCAGCACGTCCTCCTCGCAGTGGCCAATGCCCTTTTCCTTGCACTCGGCCCGCAGCTTCTCCATTTCAGGCTCCAGCAAATCGGCGGGGCGGCAGGTGATAACCTCCGCGTCGCCAATGGCCTTCTTCCGCACGTCCTCATTGACAGGCGCGGGAAGCTGGCCATATTCGCCCCGCAGCAGGCCCTTGCTCTCCTTGGTCACCATCTTGTAGCGGTCGCCGGAAAGCACGTTCAAAACAGCCTGGGAGCCTACAATCTGGCTGGTAGGCGTTACCAGCGGGGGATAGCCGAAGTCCTCGCGGACGCGGGGCACCTCAGCCAGCACGTCATAATATTTGTCCTCGGCGTTTGCCTGCTTAAGCTGGGAGATAAGGTTAGAAAGCATGCCGCCGGGCACCTGGTACAGCAGGGTGTTCACGTCAACCTTCAGCACCTTGGGGTTGATGTCCAGCTTCTCCGCCACGCCCCGGAAATGGGCGGCGGCTTCAGACAGCTTCTCCATGTCAAGGCCTGTGTCGCGGCTGGTGCCCTTCAGGGTTGCCACCATGGCCTCTGTGGCGGGCTGGCTGGTGCCGTTTGCCAGGGGGGACAGGGCGCAGTCCACAATGTCCACGCCGGCCTGGGCAGCCATGAGGTTTGTCATGTCGCCAGTGCCGGTGGTGTTGTGGGTGTGCAGATGGATAGGCACGCCCACGTTCTCTTTCAGCTTCTTCACCAGGGAATAAGCGTCATAGGGCAGCAGCAGGTTTGCCATGTCCTTAATGCAGATGGTGTCAGCACCCATCTTCTCCAGCTCCATAGAGAGCTTCACAAAGTATTCCTCATTGTGAACAGGGCTTTTGGTGTAGCTGATAGCCACTTCCGCCATGCCGCCGTATTCCTTTACATACTTCACAGCGGCCTGGACGTTCCGGGGATCATTCAGCGCGTCGAAAATACGCACCACGTCAATGCCGTTTTCAATGGACTTCTTCACGAAAGCCTCCACCACATCGTCAGCGTAGTGGCGGTAGCCCAAAAGGTTCTGCCCGCGCAGGAGCATCTGCAGCTTTGTGTTAGGCAGGCCCTTCTTCAGGGTGCGCAGGCGCTCCCAGGGATCTTCATTTAAAAAGCGCATGCACACATCAAAGGTAGCGCCGCCCCAGCACTCCAAAGACCAGAACCCAATGCTGTCCAGTACGGGCAGGATAGGCTCCATGTCCTCAATCTTCATGCGGGTGGCAGCCTGGGACTGGTGGGCGTCACGCAGGATGGTGTCCATGATCTTTAAAGGATTCTTAGCCATAATGCGATTCATCGCCTTCCTTTCTCATGATTTCAATACCCCGCCGCCCGAAAGGCGCCTAAAAGGCTCCCTCCGCGCCGCAAGGCATCCGTTTTTACAAAGGCTGTGGTGTATCTGCAAGGCCCCCCGCGGGGGAAAACATTGCCTTACCCACAACAGCAGTGCGCGCAGCGCACGGATGCGCGACTCGGATCCAGCGTCACGCTGGTTAGCCGAACAGGGCCAGCAGCACGCCTGCGGCTACGGCAGAGCCGATAACGCCGGAAACGTTGGGGCCCATGGCGTGCATCAGCAGGAAGTTGGAGGGATCCTCCTTCTGCCCTACCACCTGGGACACGCGGGCCGCCATGGGAACAGCGGATACGCCGGCAGAGCCAATCAGGGGGTTTACCTTCTCCTTGGCAAATACGTTCATCAGCTTTGCCAGTAGCACGCCGCCGGCAGTGCCCATGCCAAAAGCCACCACGCCCATAAGCAGGATGCCCAGGGTTTTCAGGTTCAGGAAGTTGGCGGCAGTAGCGGTAGCGCCTACGGAAATGCCCAGGAAGATGGTGACAATGTTCATCAGCTCGTTCTGCACCGTCTTGCTCAGGCGGTCAACCACGCCGCTCTCGCGCATCAGGTTGCCAAGCATCAGGCAGCCCACCAGGGGGGCTGCACTGGGCAGCATGAAGGAGACAAAAATGGTGACGATGATGGGGAAGAGGATCTTCTCCGTCTTGGAAACAGGGCGGAGCTGGCTCATCTTGATGCGGCGCTCCTCCTTGGAGGTGAGGGCCTTCATGATGGGGGGCTGGATAACCGGCACCAGGGCCATGTAGGAATATGCCGCCACAGCGATAGGCCCTAAGAGATGGGGGGCCAGGGTGGCAGTGGTGTAAATGGCGGTGGGGCCGTCTGCGCCGCCGATAATGCCGATAGAGGCGGACTCAGGGCCGGTAAAGCCCATCAGGTGGGCGCCGATGTAGGTGATGAAAATGCCAAGCTGGGCGGCAGCGCCCAGAAGCAGGCTCTTGGGGTTTGCAATCAGCGGGCCGAAGTCGGTCATAGCGCCAACGCCAACGAAAATCAGGCAGGGATAAATGCCCAGCTTCACGCCCAGATACAGGTAGTCAATCAGGCCGCCGTGCCCGGTGCCAAGCTCTGCCCAGTTGATAACGCCGTCTGCAAAATACTCGGCATGATACATGCCCGCGCCGGGCAGGTTTGTCAGCAGCATGCCAAAGGCAATGGGCAAAAGCAGCAGCGGCTCGAATTTTTTCACGATAGCCAGGTACAGCAGCGCACAGGCCACGACGATCATCACCAGGTTCAAGGGGTTTTCCCCGATGAGGGCGAAGCCGGTGCTCTGCAAGAAGTTCATAATAGCTTCCATGGATTCCACTCCTTATTTTTTGATTTCATCCGGTCGCGCTCAGGCGATGGTGCACAGGAGTGTGCCGCTCTCCACGGAGGAACCCTTGGAGACGGAAACGGCTGTAACAGTGCCGTCCTTGGGGGCCATAATCTCGTTTTCCATCTTCATGGCTTCCAGCACCATCAGCACCTGGCCAGACTTCACAGCCTGCCCTGCGGCAACCTTCACGTCCAGGATGGTGCCGGGCATGGGGGCGGTAACCTGCTCGCCGGCGCCGGCAGGAGCGGCTGCGGGGGCCGGGGCGGGCGCGGGTGCAGGAGCGGCTGCGGGAGCGGCCACAGGGGCGGCGCCGCCCTTTACTTCTTCTACTGTAACTTCATAAGCGGTGCCGTTTACGTTTACATGATAGTTTCTCATAATACCAGTTACCTCTCAATCAAATTTAACTTCTGGCTGCAGCCTGCACGCCAGGCTCACAGCTTGCGGATAGAATGGATCTTGATGTGGTTCACGTCCGCGCCCATGTCTTCAGCAATGGCAGCCGCGATGGCAGCCACAACCTGCTGCTTGCTGCCTCCCGCGGCGGGAGCCTGCGCCACAGGGGCGGGGGCCGCGGCCGGTGCGGCGGCAGGGGCGGGGGCTGCGTTGCCGGTGAACTTCGTCATGATTGCGCCCATAATCTTGATGATGATAATGAGGCAGATCAGCACCACGAAAACCGTGCAGAGTCCCATTGCGATAACCTGTACAAAGCTGGGTTCGTTCATAAAAATGACCTCCTTTCCCCCAAGATTATTAAAAAAACATGATAATGAAGCGTGTTATAGCAAAAAACGGGAAATCTTTTCAAGGCATCCCTGTTTTCTGCTAAACTGGCCCGAAGGGGAACCCCCTCCGGCGAATCTGCCCTCCCTTTCCCTGCAAAAAGCTATACCCGCAGGCAGGAGGGGCTTCTTTTTGACAAAATGCCCTTCTTCCGCATTTTATCAAAAATCAAATAAATCATAGCACACCCCAGGGATTTTTACAAGTAGCTCTGTACACAATTTGTTAAAATATTTTCAATCTTCCGGAAATACCCCCCGCCACCAGGCTGCCAACGGCTTTGCCGGGACTGGCGCTTCCCCCCGGCTCCCGGAAAAAAGAAACGGATGGGCAAAAACCCATCCGTCATGGGGCTGCGCCCCCACCAGCAGCGCCGCCTTTTCCCGGGCAGCCTTAGAGCGCGGTTCCAATTAGGAAGCCCCTCCGCTTTGCGGAGGGGCAGCTTCGGCATCACGCCCGCACCAGCAGCGCCGCCTTTTCCCGGGCAGCCTCATATTCATGGTTTAAAAGCAAGTAGGGCTTAGTGGGCTTTAAGGCCTCCGGGTCGGCGGGGCGCAGGGCATACCGGGCTGTCAGCACCTGCCCGCCCTCCTCCTGGGGCACAAAGCCCATAGCCGCAAAGAAGGCCCGGCCTGTCTCGTTGGGCAGGCCGATACGGGCAAAAACCTCCCGTCGGTTCCCCAGCTCCATCATGTCCCGCATCAGCGTCCACAAGGCCCGGCCCACGCCTATGCGCTGATACTCTGCCTTAACATAAAGCTGGAATTCCACAGAGAACAGATTTTCCGGATCATTCCGGTTTTCCGTCAGGTGGCAGAAGCCAGCCGGGGTGGAGTCTATCTCGCACAGCAGCCATCCCAGCCCATATGTATAGGTATCTATGCGCCGGATATAGTCCTGCAGCTCTGGCAGGGCATCCTCCGGCGCCAGGGGCGTCCCCACATAGGGGGCATAAATTTTCAGCATGGAAGGCCCGTCCCATTCGTTAATGCGGCGCACCGCTACTTTTGCCATAATAATCGCCACACGATCCGGTTCTGCGCAAAAAGCCGGGAAAACAGCCCTTTGCCCCCGGTACCGCCCTTTCCTTTGGTTTCTGGATTGTATGAAATTATACCATATAAGCGGCGGGATCGCAAGCGGCCTGGGAAGCGGGAGACTGCTTTCCGGCAGGATTTTTCCTTTACAAATGGTTTTTTTCGTGGTATACTGAAAATAATAAAAATAAATTTAACAGATTGAAATATTTTTATAAATTTAGCCAAAGCAGAAAAGGGGGCGGCAGGGAAGGCAGCGGAAAACAGAATTGGAAAGGAAGGATGGGTATGTTTTTAAAAAGGGCTGGCTGGAGCCTGTGGCGGCACAAGTTCCGCAATATCCTGGTGCTGCTGGTGTTTTCCGCCATCCTGGCGGTAACGCTGACCTCGTTTATGATTTATGCCGGCACCAGTCATCAGGTAGAGGTAACCCAGAAGGCGGTGGCAAACGCCTTAACCCTCACCGGGCCAACCATAAACGGCATCGGCATGTCCGCCGTTATCGACATCGACTGGAGCGCCGCCGACATGTTTGTCCGCAGCCCCCATGTGGAGCGCTACAACATTGTCATGACCAACGTGGAGATGGAGGCGGCGGATATGATGCCCGCCGGCCTTGCGGGCCACGACCGGGAGCTGTATGAGAAATACCAGGCAAAGCTTAAGGAATACGGCATGGATTTCCTTTTGGAGGCGGGGAAATGGGAGGACAATGCGTCCTTCCAGATGATTCACTTCCGCAACCCCAAGTTCCGGGACGAAAACCCCGGCTACCGCTATGAGGAAACCTATAACGTGGAAACCGGGATGTACGAATACGACATTTACGATCCCACCTATACAGAGGAAGAAAACGCTGCTTTTCTGGACGCCTGGAACGCCATGCGCCGGGTGGTGGACGGGGAATATGTGCCCCAGGGCCTGACCATCACCGCCGTATCCGACTCCGAGTTTTTCGACAGCTTTTCCAGCGGCGGCTATAACCTGGTGGAAGGCCGCCACTTTAAAAGCGAGGAGGAAGACAAAAACTATGTGATCCTCTCCCGGGAGACGGCGGAGGAAAACGGCCTGCAGGTGGGGGACACCATTGAGCTGAGCTTTTCCCTCTCCACCCAAAGCTGGGCCACCTTTTATAAGAACGACACCTGGCAGGTGGAAATCCTGGGCCTGTTCGACCCGCCCCAGAACGACATCCTGGGGGATATCGGCTATCAGACAGCCGCCCGCAATTATATGTTTGTGCCCTACCAGGCCATGATGAACTACCTGCGGTATCTCTATAACGACGACACCCTGCTGTGGTTCCCCCGTATCAACCGGGCCACTGTATACATAGACGAGCCGGAAAATGTGGAAGACTTCCTGGACGACACCTACCGCAGGTTCAAGGTGGTGGAAAAGGACATGAGCACCGGGAAGCTGACAGGCACCAGCATTGAGGATGTGCTGAACGAGGATGTTTTCGGCAGCGGGGACCCGGACGTGGTGGAAGCAAAGTTCATAAAATACATGATGGACTCCTTCAGCTCCGATCCCTGGTTTACCCTGCTGGTGGACAGGGGCTGGTATGACATGGTAGCCATGCCCATGGAGAGCCTCAACAGCCTTTCCCTGTTTATGGGGGTGGGGCTGCTTATCGGGGCCTTTGTGGTGCTGCTGCTGGTGTGCGTGTTCAATGTGCGCAGCCGCAAGCGGGAGGTGGGCGTGCTGCTCTCCATGGGGGAATCCCGGGCAAAGGTGTTTGCCCAGATGTTTATCGAGCAGGCCCTGCCCCTGGTTCTGGCGGCAGCCATCGGCTTTGGGGCCGGCGCGCCTTTGGCCACGGCTTTGGGCAGCAGCCTGCTGGAGGACAGATCCTCCCAGGTGAACGCGGCCTATGAGCAGGACAAGCGGGAATATCTGGAAACCCAGCTAAACGGCAACGCCATGTCCCTGGAAAACAGCCTGACCATGCGCAGCGCCGCCAATGTGGCCTCCCCTGTCGCCATGCAGTTCAAGCTGGATCCGGGCCTTGCCTGGGGATACTTCGGCCTGGCCTTTGCCATGCTGTTTTTAACGGTGCTCATCCAGATGGCGTTTTTGCTGCGGCTGTCCCCAGCAAAGATTATGACCCGCAGGAATTAAGGGAGGGTTGGATATGAGCTTTTTCACAAGGGCGCTTCGCGCCATCCGGTATTATAAACGCAACACCCTGCTGCTTTTCATCATCTTTTCCATCCTCTTTGCCCTGGTGCTTTCCGGCCTGTGCATCCGGGAAGCCTCCATTGAAACAGCCCGGCGCACAGGCATCGAGGTGGGCGGCTCTGTGCTGGTGGACGCAAAGGAACAGGGCGCGGGAGGCCTCTCCCTGGAAAGCGCCCAGAAAATGGCGGCGCACCCGGCAGTGCAGGAGGCCCTCTTTTCCAGCACCATAGCGGCAAGCTCCTGGAAGGGCTTTTCCGGGGTGCCCTCCTTCTTTGAGGACGTGCTTCCAGGGGATCACGATATCACTTTAATGGGCGCAAACGGCGCCCACCCTATCCTGCAAAACGACTGCACCATGGTGTCCGGCGCCCGGCCCAAGGCTGGGGACAAGGGCTTTGTGGTGGTACACGAGGCCATTGCCAGCCAAAACCTTGTGGAGGTGGGAGACGTAATTTCTGTGGCCCCGGAAAAGGGCGGGAAGGACGCGGTGGAGCTGACGGTAACAGGCGTCTACACCCGGGGGGAGTATTACCATTACGGCTCCCCAGAGAGCTATGTAGAAAACACCCTTTTCACAGACCTGGAAACTGTAGCAGCCATCCGCGGGAACACAGGGCTGCAGGGGGTGCAGCTTATAGTATACGACCCGGCCGATATCCCCGGCTTCCTCTCGGATATCGAGGCCATGGCCCTGCCGGACAGGGACAGCTTCGGCATAGTCCCCTTAGACGGGGAATACAGGAAAATCTCCCTTTCCATGGACAGCATTGTGGCGGTAGCCTCCCTGGTGTTCTGGGCAGCCATGGCCCTGGGGGCCATTCTGCTGATAGCCCTGGTGATGCTGTCCCTCAGCAGCCGGGAGTTTGAAATCGGCGTGCTGCTCTCCATGGGGGAAGTGCGGGGCAAGGTAATTTTGCAGCTTGCCCTGGAAACCCTGGTGCCAGTGCTGCTGGGGGCAACCGCCGGGGTGCTTTTAAGCGGGCAGACCGCGGCCTTTGCGGCAAAGCTGCTGGGAGCCGCGGAAAAAGGGATAGAAGTGGGCATAGAGGGCCGGGCCATTGGGCTTGTGTACCTGTGCGGCATGGGGCTTATGCTGCTGGCCTCCTGTGTCACCGCTTTCAAGGTGCTGCGCTTCCAGCCCAAAAAGCTTTTGATGGCAGTGGAATAACACATAAGGAGGAGATAAAATGGGAGCCATTTTGGAATTTAAAGACATCACCTATTATTATGAAAGCGGCAGCGCCCGCATAGACATCCTGGACAGCGCAGACTGCGCCTTCGAGCCAGGCGCCCTGTACACCATCGTCGGCCCTTCCGGATCCGGCAAAACCACCACCCTCACCCTGGCCGGTGCCTTGGAGTCCCCCCGAAGCGGGCACGTGTACTATAAGGGCCAGGACATCCGGGAAATCGGCTATACAAAATACCGGAACCGGAACATTGCCATTGTGTTCCAGGCCTATAACCTCCTGCCCTACCTCACCCCCCTGCAAAACGTCACCGCAGCCATGGAAATCACCAAAAACCCCATCCCGGATAAAAAGGGGCGGGCACAGGCCCTTTTGTCCCGCATGGGCCTCACCCCGGATCAAATGCGGCGGAATATCAACAAACTTTCCGGCGGTGAGCAGCAGCGGGTAGCCATTGCCCGGGCCTTGGCCACAGACGCGGACATCCTCCTGGCAGATGAGCCAACCGGCAACCTGGACGCGGACACCGCCAAGGGCATTGTGGAAATCTTCAAGGAGCTGGCCCATACAGACGGCAAGTGCGTCATCGCCGTCACCCACTCCCAGGAATTTTCCGCCCAGGCAGACGTGGTCATCCGCCTGCAGGATCACAAGCTCATTGCAGGCTGAGGCTTCCGGCAATATGGCATAATAAGGAAGGCAGGCCCCGGGAGCGGGCCTGCCTTCCTTATTATTAACTATAGTAGTATATTGCTTTTATCCAATCAGCATCCGGCCCTCAGGCAGGATGGAACCGTTGGGCTTTTTAGCGCGCATCAGGATGGACAAGCCAAAGGACAAGGGGCCAACCCGCCCGATAAACATGGTGACGCACAGCAGCAGCCGGGATATCACGTCCAGCCGGGGGGTCACGCTGGCGCTCAGCCCCGCTGTCCCAAAGGCGGAAGCGCACTCATACAGCACGTCCAGAAAGGGGATTTGGGGGTTTAAAGCGCCGATAATGCCCGCGTCAATGAGAGTGACCGCCATGCCGCAGGCCACCACAGTCATGGCCTTGAACACCACTCCTGTGGCAAAGCGCCTGCCCAGCACCACCGCCTCGTCCCGGCCCCGGATGGTACACAGCAGGGTGGCAAACAGCACCACCATGGTGGTAACCTTCACGCCCCCGGCTGTAGAGCCAGGGCACCCGCCGATAAACATCAGCCCCACAGAGGCAGCCTTTGTAAAGTCCTTCATCCCCTGGATGTCCACCGAGGCAAAGCCGGCGGTGCGGGTATTGGTAGATTGGAACACCGACGCCACCAGCTTTTCAAAGAAATTCAGGTGCCCCATGGTATTGTTATACTCGCAGATGAAAAACATCAGCGTCCCCGCCCCCAGCAGGATCAGCGTGCCCCGCAGGCACACCTGGGTGTGGAAGTTCAGCCGCTCCCTGTCCTTGCGGCGGAAAGCGGGGGCCAGCTTGCAGCGGTAAATATCCTGCACCACCACAAACCCCAGGCCCCCGGTGGCGATAAGGGCGCTGACCGTCAGGCTCACCAAAGGATCCCCGGCAAAGGCGGAAAGGCTCGCGTTGCCGGGAACAAAGCCCAGAATGTCAAAGCCCGCGTTGCAGTAGGCGGAAACCGCCACAAACACAGAGGGCCATATGCCCCTTGTGCCATAGGCCGGCACCAGCCGCAGCATTAAAAGCCCGGCCCCCAAAGCCTCGCACAGGAAGGTAAAGCCCAGCATCAGCTTTAAAAGGGGCACAATCTCCTGCATGTCCCCGCCGGAAGCCTCCCGGGCCAGCACCAGCTCCCGTATCCCCAGCCGCTTGTGAACCAGCAGGGAAAAGCCGATGGCAAAGGTGGAAAGCCCCAGCCCTCCAATCTGGATGAGCACCAGCAGCACCCCCTGCCCGAACACGCTCCAGTGGGCGGTGGTGTCCACCACGGAAAGGCCCGTCACGCAGGTGGCGGAGGTGGCGGTAAACAGGGCGTCCAGCGGGTTGGTAAAGGTGCCGGAGGCGGCGGAAAAAGGCATAGTAAGCAGTGCTGTGCCCAAAAGGATGACCAGCACAAAGCTGCCCACAATCAGCCGCACCGGCGGCGTAACCTTCCGCTGCCCCTTGGTTTTGGCGGGTTTTGGCATGAAAAGCCCCCCTGTTCTCAAAAATAAGTAGTGTCTCTATCAGCCCAGGGCCTTTTCCGCAATCCGGGTTTTCACCAGGGCAATCATCAGCGGATAGCCCAGCAGGGTGCAGACCACCAGCTCTCCCAGCCCCACAGACAAAGCCCCGGCCCCGAAAGCGGCGGGGGAGAAGTTCCCCCAGGAGAAGGCCCCGGCCTCTGAAAGGCAGGAAACCTCCAGCCCCACAATGAGCGCGTTCAGCACCACAGGGGGCAGGGGGGCCAGCACAGGAATCCCCCGCACCTGCACGCCGGAAAGCATCCGGGTGCCCAAAGCCGCCAGCAGGGTGGCGCAGGTGCCGAACACCCAGTCCACAATCCCCAGGGGGCTTAAAAGGTTTGACAAAAAGCAGCCCAGGGCAAGGCCCGGCACAGCCGCCGGGGTAAAGGCGGGCAGCACGGTGAGGGCCTCGGAGAAGCGGAACTGCACCGGGCCATAGGCCAGGTTCAGGCTTGCCGCCGCGTAGGTCAGCACCGTATACAGGGCGCAGATCATGGCGCTCTGGGCTAAGAACCGTGTTTTCTCGTTGTTTTTCATAGATTTCTTCCTCTCTGTTCCGAGGGCTGAAGCCTGGAAGCAGGCCCCGCCCCCTAGTTTTGTTTTAGGTCAGGATCTCCCGACTGACCCGGCCCCAAAAGGAGCCGCATGGGTAGGATACACCTTTTCCGGGGAAAATGCAAGAACTTTGGGCCTTTTTCTTGTGGTTTTGCGTGGCCCGCCCTTTCCACCCTTATACAAAAAAAGGAAGCCGCCTGGCCTCCTTTGCTTTACGGCATCTATGGATTTTCAGAACCAGCATGGGAAAAAAGTTCCTCCAGGATTTCCTCTGCCTGAGGCTTTTTCTCTGCGGGAACAAAAACTTGTAGCCGCTCCATAATCCCCGTCCGCATGACAAACCCAGCGCCATGCACAGGCAAAGACGTGCAGGGAATGCCATTTTCCTTTAAGGCCTGCATCAGCATTTCTGCCCACATGGCTTCTTTCTCAGAAAGAAACTCATAGCCTGTGCCGGAAAAACTCTTGTTCTCCATAACAAACTCCTTTCCAAACGGCGTTTCAGCCGCTTCCTGTCGAATTCCAGATTCTAATGCCGTCTTTATTTTAATTATAACACCGCGGCCCCCCTAAAGCAAGGGGAGCGGAAACGGAATTCTTTTTTCCCATTTGACGGGCGGCGCGGGATTTGCTATAATATGGGATAACGATATTATATGTTAAGAGAGGGCGAGACAGCTTGGCGGACAAAAGGGATTTTTATGAAGTGCTGGGCGTGCAGAAGGGCGCGTCCGAGGACGAAATCAAGAAGGCATACCGGAAGCTGGCAAAAAAATACCATCCCGACCTGAACCCTGGGGACGCCCAGGCCGAGACGAAATTCAAAGAGGTAAACGAGGCATACGAGGTGCTGTCCGACGGCGACAAGCGCGCCCGGTACGATCAGTTCGGCCATGCGGGGGTAGACCCCAACTTTGGCGGCGGCGCGGGGGGGAACCCCTTCCAGGGCGGCGGCTTCGATTTCACCGATATTTTCGACAGCTTCTTTGGCGGGGGCTTTGGCGGCGCCCGCCGCCAGAACCCCAACGCCCCCCGCCGGGGCACAGACGTGCAGGCAAGTGTGGCCGTCTCCTTTGAGGAAGCGGCAAAGGGTGTGAAGAAAACCGTAGAATACCAGCAGATTGAAACCTGCGGCGACTGCCATGGCACAGGCGCGGCGGCAGGCACCACCCCCAAAACCTGCCCCCACTGCAGCGGCACAGGCCAGGTGCGCATCAACCAGCGCACCCCCTTTGGGGTGGTGCAGTCCTCCCAAACCTGCGACCGCTGCCGGGGCACAGGCAAGCTGGTTGAAACCCCCTGCAAAACCTGCGACGGCAAGGGCCGCGTGCGCCGGAAGAAGTCGGTGGAGATAAGCATCCCTGCCGGCATAGATGACGAGCAGATTCTGAACGTGGGCGGCAGGGGCAACGCCGGGGCGAACGGCGGGCCTAACGGGGATCTCCATGTATATGTCTCTGTGCGGCCCCATCCCATTTTCCAGCGCCGGGGCACAGACGTGCTGTGCGATATGCCTGTCACCTTCACCCAGGCAGCCCTGGGCGCAGACGTGGAAGTGCCCACCCTGGACGGCAGGGTAAGCTACCATATCCATGAGGGCACCCAGCCCGGGGATGTGTTCCGCCTAAAGGGCAAGGGCATCCAAAGCCTGAACGGGCGCTCCCGGGGGGATCAGTACGTCACCGTAACCGTAGAAGTGCCTAAAAACCTTTCCAAGCGCCAGAAGGAGCTGCTGGCAGAGCTGGATAAGGCTTCCGACGACAAGAATTACCAGAAGCGCAAAAACTTCTTCTCAAAGCTTAAGGGCCTTTTTGAGGACGGCATCTAAAACGGCTTTGAAATTTCCCGGCTTCCCGGCCCCCGCGGATTTATGCCTGCGGGGGCTTTTCCTATAAAAAATCCTCCTGGCCCCCTGAGGTATAAAAGGACGCTCCCCTTAACGCGGGGGGCTTGCAAACCCTATGAAGGGATGGTATAATAGTTGCAGATAAAACTATTTTAGGAGTGAGAGCGTTGCATTTTGTAAATGCCCAGCGTGTGTGCAGGGGAATGGAAATGGGGGAGGTGCCCCCGGAGAAAACCATTATCCGGGACGTGCTCCATGTGGCCTGGCCCTCGGTGCTGGAGTCCTTTTTCGTAGGCCTTGCGGGCATGGTGGACACCATCATGGTAGGCGCGCTGGGGTCTTACGCCATTGCCGCGGTGGGCCTCACCACCCAGCCGAAATTCTTAGGCCTGGCCCTTTTCCTGTCCATGAACGTGGCGGTTTCTGCCATTGTGGCCCGGCGCAAGGGGGAAAACGACCGGGAAAGCGCCAACAGGGTGGTGCGCATGGTGCTGCTCATCACCGTCCTGCTTACGGCAGTGATAAGCGCGGCCTTTGTGGCGTTTGCAAGCCCCATTGTAGCCATGGTCGGCTCCCAGCCGGACACCCACGAATACGCGGTGGACTATCTGCGCATCATCATGGGCGGGCAGATTTTCTCCACTGTGTCCCTGGTTTTAAACGCCGCCCAGCGGGGGGCGGGGAACACCCGTATCGCCATGGTCACAAACCTGATTTCCAACATTGTAAACGTGCTGTTCAACTACCTGCTCATCGGCGGCAACTTCGGCTTCCCGGCCCTGGGGGTGCGGGGCGCGGCCTTAGCCACAGTGATTGGCACCATCTGCGCCTGCGTGCTCAGCATCTGCTCCGTATTACATAGGAACGGCTTCGTCTACCTGGGCGCGGTAAAAGGCTGGCTGGCAGACAAGCTCAGCGTCCGCTCCCTTTTAAGCGTTGGATCCAGCGCTTTTGTAGAGCAGGTGTGCCTGCGCATTGGCTTCCTGCTTTTCTCCATGACTGTGGCCCATCTGGGCACCACAGAGCTGGCGGCCCACCAAATCGGCATGAACATGATGCACATGTCTTTCACCTTTGGAGACGGGCTGTCCGTAGCCTCGGTCACCCTCATCGGCCAAAGCCTGGGGCGCAAGCGCCCGGACATGGCCAAGATATACGGCAGCGTGGCCCAGAAAATCGGCCTGATCTGCGCTTTTGTTGTGGCGGTGTTTTATTTCTTCTTTGGCAAATCCCTGTTCCTGCTGTTCTCAAACGAGCAGGTCATCCTGGATTATGGCGCAACGATTATGCGCGTCTTAAGCGTTATGCTCTTCTTCCAAATCCTGCAGGTGGTGCAGTTCGGCTGCCTGCGCGGGGCGGGAGACACCCGCTTCACCGCCATGGTGTCCCTCATAAGCGTCACCTGCATCCGCCCGGGCATAAGCTGGCTGCTGTGCTATCCCCTGGGCCTGGGGCTTGTCGGCGCGTGGCTGGGCACCTTCTGCGACCAGTGCGTGCGGTTCCTCATGAGCTTTGTGCGTTTCCGCAAGGGCCAGTGGACAAAGCTGAAGCTGTAACAAGGCCGTGGGATTCCATACCCACACCCTGCAAACCTTTTTTGAAAAAAGGTTTGATCCAAAAACCAAATAAAGTGCCCGCCCAAAAGCGGAACCCCGGAGATGGCAGTCTCCGGGGTTTTGAGTTTTAGCGCTTTTTGTCAAAACAGCCTTGCCCTTTTTCTTTGAGTGTGGTATAGTCAGGACAGTTGGAAACAGCGGCTATAGTTAACGCAGTTCAAAAGAGGTATTCTACCTCTTTTGAACCAGGCGGCTCAGCCGTTCAACTTGAAAATCGGGATCTACCGATTTTCAAGTGCGTTTACTATAAGCCGCGGGAAAGGACTGAAAAAACGCAGATGAAAAAAATCACCTTTATGGGCGCTGGAAGCACAGTGTTCGCCCGGAATGTGCTGGGAGACTGCATGTGCAGCGAGGTTCTGCGGGACTGGGAGTTTGCCCTCTATGACATCGACGGCGTGCGGCTTTCGGAAAGCGCGGAAATTTTAGGGGCCATGAACGAAACCCTGGGGGGCCATGGGAAAATCACCACCTACCTGGGGGTGGAAAACCGGAAGGAAGCCCTGCGGGGCGCGTCCTTTGTGGTCAACGCCATCCAGGTGGGGCTGTACGATCCCTGCACCATCATCGACTTTGAGGTGCCTAAAAAGTACGGCCTGCGCCAGACCATTGGCGACACCCTGGGCATTGGCGGCATCATGCGCACCCTGCGCACCATCCCCGTAATGGCGGACTTTGCCCGGGATATGGAAGAGGTGTGCCCGGACGCCTGGTTCTTAAACTACACCAATCCCATGGCCATGCTCTCCGGCTACATGCAGCGCTATACAAATGTCAAAACCATAGGCCTGTGCCACAGTGTCCAGGTGTGCAGCGAAGGGCTTCTCAAGGCCCTGGATATGGAGGATAAGCTTCCGGGCCGCAAGGAGCTTATCGCCGGCATCAACCACATGGGCTGGCTGCTTGAAATCAAGGATAAGGACGGGAATGATCTGTACCCGGAAATCCGCCGCCGGGCTAAGGAGAAGAACGCAAAGGAACAGCACAAGGACATGGTGCGCTTTGACTACATCGACAAGTTCGGCTATTATTGCACCGAGTCCAGCGAGCACAACGCAGAGTACAACATGTTCTACATCAAGTCAAAATATCCCGAGCTTATCGGCCGCTTCCAGATCCCCCTGGACGAATACCCCCGCCGCTGCGTGGATCAGATTGAGAAGTGGGCCAAGCAGCGGGACGAGCTGCGCCAAAACCACCAGCTTCAGCACCAGCGTTCCCGGGAGTATGCTTCCCACATCATGGAAGCCATCGTCACCGGGAATCCCTACCAAATCGGCGGCAACGTGCTGAACACCGGGGGCTTAATCGAAAACCTGCCCCAGGATGCCTGCGTGGAGGTGCCCTGTCTTGTAGACGGCATGGGCATACACCCCTGCCGGGTAGGCCGGCTGCCTGTGCAGTGCGCCGCTATGAACATGACCAACATCAACGTGCAGCTTCTCACCATCGAGGCCGCTGTCACCGGGAAGAAAGAGCACATCTACCAGGCCGCCATGCTGGATCCCCACACCGGCAGCGAGCTGGATATAGACACCATCATCAAAATGGTGGATGACTTAATCGAAACCCACGGAAGCTGGCTTCCCCAGTACCACTAAAAACCACAGTAAAACGGCAGGGAACCGGGCAGCATGCGCCGCTGTTTCCTGCCGTTTTGTGCGTCTTAAAAGTTTTTGGGGATTCTTAAGGGGTGTTTTTCAAAAACACCCCTTAAGCCGCCGGAGGCAAAACCCCAAAGGCAAACCCCGGAAGCAAAAGCTAGTTCTTTCCCTCCAGCACGCTGCGGGGATCCATGCAGGCCCCGTCCCGGCGCACCTCCAGGTGGAGGTGGGGCTGCTGGGCAGCTTCCTCAGGCACAGCGGTGATGGTGCCGATAGCCTGGCCCATGGACACTACGTCCTCCGGCTGCACCAGGAATTCCTCTCCCACGCCGCAGTAGTAAAACATATAGTCCCCATGTTCCACAACAATGACATTGCCCAGCATACTGTCCGTATACGTCTCCTTCACAATGCCGTTGCCGCAGGCCAGCACCTGCTCCCCGCTTTCAGCGGCAATGTCGCACCCAGCGTGGACGCGCCAATCCTTCATAGTTTCAGAGTACATAGGCGCCCCGGAGCTGTAGGCCTTGTCAATCTGCTTGGAGGCCACCGGATACAGCATTTCCGTGCTGATCTCATAGAGCGGGGCCGTAGCGGGCACCTGGGAAGCCTCGCTCTCCTCAGGCGCGGGAGTGGGAGATGGGCTTTTGGTGGGGGTAATTTTCTTAGGCGTGCTGCCGGCTAACTTCGCCCCGGCCGAGGCAGCGGAGGAGGTTTTCCCGGAGGGGACGGAAGAGCTGGCGCTTTCCTTTTTAGCCGCTTCCGGATCGTCGTCTTTCAGGACGTTCTGGCCGCTGCGCACGTCCTCTTCCTGCTGCTCAACCAGCGCGGGATCTGTAGAGGCGTCCTCCGGGCCAAGATAGTCCTGCACCGCGTCAAAGGTGCTCCAGGCGGCAATGCCCACCGCCACCAGACAAACAGCCAGGGCCAGATAAAAGCCGTTGCGCCTTGCCTTACCTTCTGAAAATCGTTTTCCATTCATGGTGGTTCCATTCCTTTCGGAGTAAAATACATTTTGCATGGCAACTGTATTCTGGCCCGCCCAAAAAGGAAATATACACAAAAGGAAGAAAGGCCGAGAAACTTTCGGCCTTTCTTCCTTTTGCTTGAGGGGTATTATTGAGGAGGGTTAGTTCACGCGGCCTAAAAGAGGCAGCCTCTTTTGGGGCGCGTTCACTATAGAACATGTATCTCAAGAAAAGGTGCGGTCCATTTCTTTTGAGTACGCCTCTATTATAAACCTTTTTTCCAAAGAGTTGTTACAGCCTTGTGAATAAACCTTAAAGAAATTCTGCCGGATTTGTGAATTTTCCCGAAAGTTGTCGAAAAAGCACCAGAAAAATTTTGAAAACTTTTCAAACAAACGTTTCATTTTCAGAGAACATATGATATAATACAAATAAGAAATCCTGGTGTGGCCTCTCATAGGGCTATACCCCTCGTATAATCCGGGCGCTTTCCCCTGCCCATTTTCCACAGGAGGCATGGCTATGGAACCCTTAACGAAAAGCCAGCAAAAAGTTTTTGATTTTTTACGGGAGCAAATGCCCTCCGGCATCCCCCCCACTGTGCGGGAGATCTGCAACGCCACAGGCTTGCGCTCCACCTCCACAGTCCACGCCCATCTGAAAACCCTGGAAAAGCTGGGCTACATCACCCGGGAAGCCGGGCTGAACCGCTCCATCCGCATTGAAGGCAGCGAAGCCGCCGTACAGGTGCCCATTATGGGCAAAGTAACGGCAGGGCTGCCCATCCTGGCAGTGGAGGACATAGAGGGCTACATCCCCTTCCCCCAGAAAACCGGCAAGGAGCTTTTTGCCCTCCATGTCAGCGGCCTGAGTATGCGGGACGCAGGCATCCTGGACGGGGATTACGTAATTGCGGAACGGGTGCCCACAGCAGAGGACGGGGACATTGTGGTGGCCCTGCTGGAGGATGAGGCCACCGTAAAAACCCTGTACCGGGAGGAGGGCCGCGTCCGCTTGCAGCCGGAAAATCCGGATTTCTCCCCCATCTACGCCAAAGACGTTTCCCTGCTGGGAAAGGTTATTGCCGTGATACGGTATCTGTAAAGGGAAATAGCTTTCAAACAGACAAGGCGTGATGCTTGTGTAAAGCATCACGCCTTGTCATGTATAGCCGCTATCTGCCCACCCGCAAATAGGCTTCCAGCTCCCGCAGGTTTTCCCGCTCTGCCTTGCTGAAGGAAGAAGCCACCATCCGGATGGCTTCCTGATCCTCTGGCGTGGGGTTTTTCTTTGCGCTAAGCATCTTGCGGAAAGCAGCCATCATGGCCTTGTCCACAAAGCCCATTTTTTCATAATGCAGCCCGCCCCACAGATAAAAGACAGGCACCCGCTCCCTCGCCTCTGGAGGGACATTTTGCTGGACAGCCCGTTCAATCCCCGCCGGATCCGGAGGCATGGCACCAGTAAAGAATAAAGCCAGGCGTTTCCCCTCCAGCTTTGGCACTTGGCTGAAAAACCACTTGGCTCCAGGAATAATCCCAGCCCGCAGGCCGCTGCCAAAGGCAATGGCGTCAAATGTGTCAAGGGATATGGCTTTACGGCTTTTGTAGGGAACACACGCGCAGCTCAAGTCTTGGGCCAGCCACTGGGCATATTGGGCGGTAAAGCCTGTTTTTGAGTGGTAAAGTATCAGGGTTTTCATAGGTTTTCCTCCTCCGTTCCGGCGGCAAAGCCCTGCTGCCGGGTGAATTGCCGCAAATGTGCCATAAAGCGGGGCTGGGCTTCCTCCCAGCTTTCACAGGTGTGCAGCAGCAAAAACACCCCGCCGTAAAAGCCCAGCGCCATGGCGGCAGGATCTCCCTGGGGGCACTTGCCTTCTGCCATCAGCCGCCGGAAAATCTCTTCCTCCACCTGTAAAGGATAATCCCTATACAGTTTTTGATACACAGCCCCAGCCTGCTCGTGGGCATATTGGCTCACCACCAGCAGCCGGCGGAACTGGCTATTCCAGGGATCCTCAAAGAAATACCGGAATATTCCGGCAAGGGTTTCTCCCAGCGGGGCAAGGCTGGACTGCCCGAAGATGGAAAGATCATCCTCGGCGGAGAAGGGCAGACCCTGTGCCTGGAAATATTCCTGGGCCTTTTCCCAGCATAACTCCACCAAGCTGTCAAAAATGGCCTGTTTGCCGGGAAAATAGTGGTACAGCGAGCTTTCCCGAATGCCCACAGCCCTTGCCAGCTCCCGCACTGATACTGCGTCATAGCCCCGCTGGGAGAAAAGCCCCAGTGCCTCCCACAAAATTTTTTCTTTCATCTGCAAACGCATCCCTCCAAACGAACAACCGTTAGTTTCTATTATTATACTAACGATTGTTCGTTTTGTCAAAGGGCTAGGGCATGTTTGAAGATAGAGCGCCTGCAAAAAAAGAGAGCGGCACCAGCCACCCTCTTTAGAACCTGCCTGCCATATTTCAAGCTAGTATGACAAGGTATATAACTTTACACGATTTTTATGCAGTAAAGGCCTTGGCTTTACATGTAAAACCCGACAAGTAACGCGCCTTTACAGCCTTGGCAGCACCGCGCCCAGCAGTTTTCCGGTCTTTTCTGCGGCCATTTTGGTGAAAGCTGGGAAATCCATAGGAGAATCGTCGTTGGCGCAATCGGAAATGGCCCGGAGCACCGCGCAGGGCACGCCGTTCATATAGCACACCTGGGCAATAGCCCCGCCCTCCATCTCCACAGCATGGGCCTCAAATTTTTCCTGCAGGAACTGGTTCTTTTCCGCGTCAGCCACAAAGACATCCCCAGTGCAGATGACTCCGAAGTGCGCGCCGCCATAAATACTGCGGGCTTCCTCCAGCAGCAGCCCGGCAGCTTCCTCGCAACAGGGCAGCAGCAGGATGTCCTCGTTTTCCCCGCTTGCGTGGCGGATAAACAGGGTGCCCAGGGGATCGCCCATGGCAGTGGTGTCGAAATCATACTGCACGCAGGCAGCAGCCACCACCAGATCCCCAATGTGTACCTGAGGGCCCACGCCTCCCGCCACGCCCACGTTGATAACAAGCCGGGGGCTGTACCGCAGCACCATAGTCTGGGCGCATACGGCGGCGTTCACCTTGCCGGGGCCGCATTCCGCCACCACGCAGGCCACGCCCTCCAGGGTGCCGCTGTGAAAGGCAAGCCCGGAAAATTCCTCCACCTTTTTTTCCTGCATGGCAGCAAGCAGGGCCTCCACTTCTGCCGCCATGGCGCCGATAATGCCGATAGGTTTTTCAGCCATAGGAAATAATCCTCCTTATAAATTAGTTCATAAAATCGTTTCGTCTCAGTATACCATAAATCGCGCCAGGGGAAAAGGGGGGAAGCAGTCGAAAAAAATTTGCAAAAGCTGTTGACTTTTATACCGGCAGGTGCTATAATAAACAAGCGCTCAGGAAAGGGCGCAGATGAATATGGTATGCAGGTATGGCGGAATTGGCAGACGCGTATGGTTCAGGTCCATATGAGCGCAAGTTCATGCAGGTTCAAGTCCTGTTACCTGCACCAAACCTGCGGTGGGCGATAGGCGCACCGCAGGTTTTCTTTATTTTCTGTAGCTTTCAGCAAGCGGTTCCTTTGGCTGGGGCCTGCTTTCTTCGAGAAAGCCCTTTGGCTTTGGGGGCGCGGCGGCTTATTCTCTCCTGGAGAGGGATAGGCGGCGGACAGGCGGCTACAATATTGGTAAAGTGATATGGCCTGCTTTCCCTTTGGGGCGGGGCATATTAGGAGGGCTTTGGCCCTTTGGAAAGGGGAAGCTGTGTATGGCCGAGGTAATCGGGGTACGCTTTAAAAATACAGGCAAGGTATATTATTTTGACCCAGGCCAGGAGCGCCTGGAAAAGGGCGACATGGCCATTGTGGAGACAGCCCGGGGCGTGGAGTGCGGCGAGGTTGCCATGGGGAACCGGGAAATCAGCGACGAATCCATTGTGCAGCCCTTGCGCCAGATGGTGCGCAAGGCCACCCGGGAGGACATCCAGCGGGTGATGGAGAACCGGAAAAAGGAGAAGTCTGCCTTTAAGGCATGCGAAAGGCGCATTGCCAGCCGGGGGCTGGAGATGAAGCTGGTGGACGTGGAATACACCTTTGACAACAGCAAAATCCTGTTCTATTTTACCGCCGACGGGCGGGTGGATTTCCGGGAGCTGGTGAAGGATTTGGCGGGGATGTTCCACACCCGCATTGAACTGCGGCAGATTGGCGTGCGGGACGAGGCCAAAATGCTGGGGGGCATGGGGATCTGTGGCAGGCCCTTCTGCTGCGGCTCCTTTTTAGGCGGCTTCCAGCCTGTTTCCATTAAAATGGCAAAGGAACAGGGCCTGTCCCTGAACCCGGTGAAGATTTCCGGCACCTGCGGGCGGCTGATGTGCTGCCTGAAATATGAGCAGGAGGCCTACCAGGATCTGCTGCGCACCACCCCCAAGGTGAATGCTTTGGTGTCCACCCCGGACGGCAAGGGCGTTGTGATAGACACGAACCTGCTGACCCGGAAGCTCACTGTGCGGCTGGACAAGGATCCGGACGCGGCGCCCAAGGTGTTCCACGCCGACCAGGTGAAGGTGCTGCGGGACGGCAGGGTGAAGGTGGACAAAAAGGAGATTGAGGAGCTGAAGGATCTGGAAAACTGAGGCTGGCCTCCGGCGGGGAAGGGGACTTCTTCTCGCCTGTCGGCTCGGTCGGTTGCTGCGCCCCACCGGGGCACAGCAACTCCTAAGAACCCTGAAGCGACGCTAACGCGCAGCGTTTGCGTTTGCCCACATTTTGAAAAAGTGGACAAAACTTTTGATTTATTGAAACTGTACTATATTGATTCTTCTCAAATAAATGCTTCTTTGAAGATTTCATAATGATATTGCGACCCATGTACCCGGCTGGCCTGCGGGCGCATGGGCCGTTTTTCGGGATTTTCAAGTGCGTTTGCTATAGGACAGGGCGCGGCCCAGGCGCTTTTTGGACTTTTGCAAATGCCTGCACACTGTGGCCTTGCCGATGCCCAGGGCTTTGCCCGTTTCCTCCATGGTCATGCCTTGGAAAAAATACAGTTCCACGCACTGCCGCTGCCGGGGGGTCAGCTCCTGCCGGACAGCCAGCCGCAGCAGCCGGAGGGCGGCTTCCGGGGGCGGGCTGTCCTGGGGGAGGCCGCCGCCCTCTGTCAAAAAAAACTGGGCCTTTTCCCAGGGGATACGCTTTGTTTCCATGGCAGGATCTCCTTTCAAACAGATGTTCTGTTTTCAGTATAGCAGATGAAAGGGGAAAGCGCAAGAGGGTCTGGAACAAAAATTCGGGTTTGAGGTTTCTTCTGGGCAGACAGGCAAAATGCAGGATGGCACAAAAAATCCTGCAAAACAGGTTGTGAACAAATTGTGAATAATGGTAAAATCGGTCGATTTTTTGGAAAAAGAGGGGCGTTTTGTAAACGAATTGTCATCTCTGTAACCTATTGTAACTTTTAGGAAATGACTGCCCCGCACCATACTATATAATAATATGGGGAAAGGCGCAAGTATGAAAAAGCTTTTGCTGATTGCCACAGGGGGCACTATCGCCTCCACAAAAACAGAAGGGGGGCTGGCACCGGGCCTGCCGCCAGAGGAGCTGCTGGGCCGGGTGCCGGACGCCAGGACGTTCTGCCAGGTGGACGCGGTTCAGCCCATGAACCTTGACAGCACCAATATCGCTCCCAGCCATTGGCTGGAGCTGGCGGGGGTGGTGGAAGAAAACTATCACCGCTACGACGGGTTTGTAATTTGCCACGGCACCGACACCCTGGCATACTCCGGCGCGGCTTTGTCCTACCTCATCCAGGGCACCCGCAAGCCCATTGTGCTCACCGGCGCCCAGAAGCCCATTGACCGGGAGGATACCGACGCCAGGCAGAACCTGCTGGACAGCCTGCGGTTTGCAAGCTGCGGGGACAGCGGGGTGTGCATTGTCTTTGGGGGCCATGTGATTGCCGGGACGCGGGCCAGGAAAACCAGGACAAAAAGCTATAACGCTTTTTCCAGCATCAATTTTCCCGATTTGGCGGAGATACGGGACAGCCGGGTGGTGCGCTTTTTGCCCTGCGGGGAGACGGGGAAGCCTGTGTTTACAAAGAAGCTGAATGACCGGGTGGCCCTGCTGAAGCTGATTCCCGGCCTTTCTCCAGAGGCTTTTTCCGCCCTGGGGGCCTGGTGCGACGGGCTGATTATCGAAAGCTATGGGGTGGGGGGCATTCCGGACGCGTACCTCCAGCAGCTTGACATGCTGGTGAAAGCGGGCAAGACGGTGGTGCTGGCCACCCAGGTGCCCCAAGAGGGCAGCGACCTTTCTGTGTATCAGGTGGGGCACAGGGTGAAGGAGCGCTACCGCCTGCTGGAGCCTTATGACATGACGCTGGAATCCACGGTGACAAAGCTGATGTGGGTGCTGGGCCAGACCGCCGACCCGGAGGAGGCGCGCCGGCTGTTTTACACCCCGGTGAATTATGATCTGCTGTTTTAGGGTTTGTCCCGCATAAAACCCGGGGGAGCCGCCTATGCTGTATTGCAGAGGGCAGGGCGCTTGACAGGAAGGCCCGGGATAGGGTACAATAAGAATAGTGGCAGGATTTCCCTGCATGGAAACGGCATGACTGCGGCTGCTGCCGCATGTGTATAGATACGGAAAACGTGAAGGATGGCCCCGGGCGGGGCGATCAGGTGAAAAGGCGGCTTTTCGGCCCGCTTCTGTCCCTGCTTGCAGGCAGGGAGGGCAGGCCCCGGTTTTGTGCTTCCTTTTTTATGCGCGCGAGAGGTTTTTGCGCCGACATCCTTCCGTGCATCCGCAGACGCAAAGGGCGGAAAGATACTGAAAAGCCCTGTTACGGTAAGCGTATTTCCAGGGCAGGCTGGCGTAACAGCCGGCGCGGTACGCAAAGGGGCGGAAAACCCCTTTGGAACCGGCGGCAAAGCCGCTTGCTGATGAGAAACCGCTTGAGCATGATAATTAGGAGGAAAAGAAGTGGCAGAAAACGGAAAAAAGAATAACAGGCCCCTGCCCAAGGCGGAGAAGGCTTCGGGCGGGACGGGGGAAACGCCCCGCATTGGAAAGATAGCAGGCCCCAGAAGGCCCCAGCAGCAGGAGGGGCAGAAAAACTGGTGGCCCGGCAGGGGGCGGCAGAAGGCGGATCAGCGGAAAACAGAAGCACGATCCAAAGGGGAAGCCAGGCCGAAGGGAGAGGCCCGGCCGAAAAACGACCCGCGGCCCAAGAACGAAGCCAGGCCCAAGGGCGAGGCCCGGGGCAAGGCAAAGCGGCCCTCCATTGGCAGCGCGCCTATTGCCCTCTCGCAGCAGCAGGGGGCGGCAAAAGCTTTCCCGCCTCCCCAGCAGAACAAGCGGGGAAGCCGGAACGGGCGGGGCAGGCGCTCCCAGAAGCCTGCCATCCGGGCATACTTTTTGGGCGGGCTGAACGAGATTGGCAAGAACTTCACCCTTTACGAGTGCCAGGAGGACATGTTCATTGTGGACTGCGGGCTTTCTTTCCCGGACGAGGAAATGCTGGGCATTGACATGGTGATTCCGGACTTCACCTTTGTGGAGAAGAACCGGGACAAAATCCGGGGCGTGGTGATTACCCACGGGCACGAGGATCACATTGGCGCGGTGCCCTACCTGCTGAAAAAGTTGAACGTCCCCGTATACGGCACGGCGCTTACCATCGGGCTGATTGAGGGGAAGCTGAAGGAGCATGGGCTGACTGGCTCTGCCCAGCTTCACGTGACCCCGGCAGGCTCCCATATTCCCATGGGCTGTATGCGGGTGGAGCTGATACACGTGAACCACTCCATTGCCGACGCGGTGGCCCTGGCTATCCACAGCCCGGCGGGGGTGCTGGTGCATACAGGGGACTTTAAGATTGACTTTACCCCTGCCGAGGGGGCTATGATCGATTTGGCCCGGTTCGCGGAGCTGGGAAAGGAAGGGGTGCTGGCCCTGCTGGCAGACTCTACCAACGCTGAGCGCCCGGGGTATACCCAGACAGAGCAGACGGTGAACAACTCCCTGGATTCCCTGTTCATGCGGGCCGAGGGCAAGCGGATTATTGTGGCCACATTTGCCTCCTCCATCAGCCGGGTGCAGATGATTATCAACTGCGCGGTGAAATATGGCAGGAAGGTGGCCCTTTCCGGCCGCAGCATGATAAACGTCATTGGCATTGCCAGCGAGCTGGGGTATCTGGACGTGCCTGCCGGGGTGCTGATTGACATCAGCATGATAAACCGCTATGAGGCGGGGCAGATTGTACTGATTACCACAGGCAGCCAGGGGGAGCCGATGTCGGCTTTAACCCGCATGGCTTTTTCCGACCACAGGCAGGTTTCCATTAACCCCAATGACTTTATTATCCTGTCGGCCCGGCCCATCCCCGGCAACGAAAAGACTGTGGGCACAGTGGTGGACGAACTGTTAAAGCAGGGCTGCACGGTGATTTATGAGACAATGTATGAGGTGCATGTTTCAGGCCACGCCTGCCAGGAAGAACTGAAGATGATGCAGGCCCTGACAAAGCCGAAATTTTTCATCCCCGTCCATGGGGAGCAAAAGCACCTGCAGAAGCACGCGGGGCTGGCGGTTTCCATGGGTATGCCCAAGGAAAATATCTTTATCGGCAACATCGGCAACGCTTTGGAAATCCACGAGGACTACATGCGGCAGATTGGGGACGTGCCTGCCGGGGACGTGATGGTGGACGGCCTGGGCGTGGGCGATGTGGGCAGCATTGTGCTGCGGGACCGGAAGCACCTGGCGGAGGACGGCCTGATTGTGGCGGTGTGCTCCCTGGAGGCGGAGACGGGCCATGTGGCCGCGGGGCCGGACATTGTCTCCAGAGGCTTTGTGTATGTGCGGGAATCGGAAGCCATGATGGAGGAGGCCCGCAAGTTGGTGGAGCGGGTGCTGGAGGACTGCGCCGACCGCCATGTGCGGGACTGGGGCACCCTCAAGCAGAACGTGAAGGATGAGCTTTCCCGGTATGTGTACCGCAAGACCCAGCGCAGCCCCATGATCCTGCCCATTTTGATGGAGGTATAGCAACGTAACGTTGCATCTGTGACGCGGGGACGTTCGCAGCGCATTCGCTGCTCACTGCTAGGTGTAGGCCATTCGCCGCGAAAAGAGTTTTCGCGGCTTACACGAGCCAGCGCGTTTTATGCAAAGCTGCCGTTGGTTTTAGCCTCCGGCGGCTTAAGAAACTTTTTTGTAAAAACGTTTCTTAAGAATCTTCAAAAAACTTTGTGTTTGGGTGCGGGACTGTGCCCGCCCGCCGACGGGCGGGCAATTCGGGGAGCCAATGTATACAGCACACAGTTTTTAAGAAAACAGGAAGGTTAGTTTTTGGATCAAACCTTTTTTCAAAAAGGTTTGCAGGGGGTGGGACGGAGTCCCACGGTCTTGTGCGGCGAGAGCCTGGAAGCCCCCAAAGCTTGAGGGCCATCTGAAGGAGGGCGGAGGAAGGTGCGGAGGAAAAAAGTTTGGGTTATATCGCCGCTGTTCTACCTGATGGCGGCGGCTATGGGGGTGATGGCGTTTTTAAGCCTGCCCCACAGCAGGGTGCTGTTTATCATTGAGGGTACAGCGGCGGCGGTTTCCGTTTTGGCGGTGGCCGTTTCCGACTATCTGTACCGCCGGAACATCACCACAACGGTGCGCAGCGTGAAGCGAGTGCTGTCTGCCGAGGAGGAGCGGGCTTTCCAGGAATTTGCCCTGCCTGTGGCTGTGGTGGCCCCGGCGGGGGATATCGTGTGGGCAAACGCCGCCTTTGTGCAGTCCCTCTGCCGGGGCGGGGCCTACCAGGGGGAGAATGTTTTAAAGTATATCTACCCCAAGACCTTCCGGCAGGTGATGGGGGAACGGGGCGCGGCTGTGGCCTACCGGGGCCGGGAGTATACGGTGTATGGCGCAAGGGCGGAGGAAGGGTATCTTCTGTACTTTGTGGACGACACCTATTTTAAGGCTGTGAACAAGGAATACCGGGAGAAACGGCCGGTGGTGTGCCTTGCCGCCTTTGACAACCGGGATGAGCTTATCCGGGACAGCCTAGGGGACGAGGAGTCCCGCATTACCGCCGGGGTGGAGTCTGCCCTGCGCGTGTGGGTTTCCGGGGAGATGGGCGGCTTTATCCGGCGCCTGAGCAACGGGCGGTATCTGTTTTTAACCGACGACGCCCACATCGAGGAGGCGAAAAAGAAGCGCTTCCGGGTGCTGGACGAGGTGCGGGAAGTGAAAAACAGCAAGAACAATATGAGCGCCACGGTTTCCATCGGCGTGGGCCGGGGGGCCTCTGACATTGCCCAAAGCGAGCGCTGGGCAAGGCAGGCCCTGGACATGGCTTTGGGCCGGGGCGGCGACCAGGTGGCAGTGCGTTCGGAGGGCGATACATACGAGTTCTTCGGCGGGCTGTCAAAGGGCGTGGAGAAGCGGGACAAGGTGCGCACCAGGGTGATTGCCGCCACGCTGACGGATCATGTGCGGGCCAGCGACAAGGTGTTTGTCATGGGCCACAAGAATTCTGATTTGGACAGCGTGGGCGCGGCTGTGGGCATGTGGGCCGTTATCAGAAAAGGCCTGGAGAAGCCGGTGCATATTGTCATTGACAGGGCGCGCACTCTGGCGGCCCCGGTGGCAGACATGGTGGCGGACGCTTACCCGGAGGAGGATGTGTTTATCAGCCCCCTGGAAGCCCTGCAGTCGGTTACGGACAAGTCGCTGCTGATTGTGGTGGACACCCATTCCGTAAACTTTGTGGAGAGCCACGAGCTTTTGCAGCGGGCCATGCGGGTGGTGGTGATTGACCATCACAGGATGATGGTTTCCCACATTAAAAACGCGCTGATTTTCTACCACGAGCCTTATGCCAGCTCTGCCTCGGAGATGGTGACGGAGCTGGTGCAGTATATCAAAGGTTCCGCCATTGACGGGGTGGACGCGGAGGCGCTTTTATCCGGCATTATGCTGGACACCAAGAACTTTGTGCTGAAAACCGGCGTGCGTACCTTTGAAGCCTCCGCTTACCTGCGCAGGCGGGGGGCGGACACAGTGGCAGTGAAAAAGCTGTTTTCCAGCACCCTGGACAACTACAAGCAGAAGGCCCAGCTTGTGTCCGGGGCGGAGATTTACATGGGCTGCGCCATTGCCACCTCCACCTGGGAATATGAAGATTTGCGGGTGGCGGCGGCCCAGGCCGCAGACGAGCTTTTGACCATCTTAGGGGTGCGGGCTTCCTTTGTGCTGTACAAGGTGGGGTCGGACGTGAGCATTTCCGCCCGGAGCCTGGGGGATGTGAACGTGCAGCTTATTTTAGAGGAATTCGGCGGCGGCGGGCACTTGACCATGGCCGGGGCGCAGATTAAAAATATCAGTATGCAGGACGCCAAGCGTTCCCTGCTGCGGGCGCTGGATCAGAAGCTTTCAGAAGTAAGCCAAGCGTGACGGAAGCGTGACGAAACGCTTTGCGGAGCAATGCGTTTTTGCACCCTAAGACGCGGGACGCTGTGTTTTCCGGGCATTTCCGGGGCCGGGCGGTGGTTTCTGCCCTGCGGGAATTGACGGCAGGGGAATTTTGCGGTATGATGAAAGAAGCGCGGCTGTGCCCGGAGAGGCCCCTGCCCGCCCGGGCGCAGCCAGGGCGGGCAGGCCGGAAGCCGGGGCCTGGGGGCGAAGCCCCCAGAGGCAGGGGCAAAGGCGCGGGGTTGCCGGGACGCGGTTTAGAGACATAGGAGGGAGAGACAGAAGATGAAGGTAGTTTTATTGCAGGACGTGAAGTCCATTGGGAAGAAGGGCGAGCTTTGCAATGTGTCTGACGGGTATGCCAGGAATTTCCTGCTGCCCCGGAAGCTTGCCAAGGAGGCAAACGCCCAGGCTATGAACGAGCTGAAGAACGCGGAAGCTGCCAAGGAGTATAAAATCAAGACGGAGACAGAGCAGGCAAAGAAGAACGCGGATGCCATAAAAGGCAAGACCGTTAAAATCTATGCCAAGGCAGGCCAGGGCGGGAAGATTTTCGGTTCCGTCACAGCCAGGGAGATTGCCCAGGAGATTGGCAGGCAGCTTCATGTGGAGGTGGACAAAAAGAAGATTGTGCTGGAGGGCGACATCAAAGCCTTTGGTACGTATAACTTCGATGTGAAGTTTTATAACGGCATTTCCGCCACCATGAGCGTCGCCGTCTGCGAGGCAACGTGACGTTGCATCCGAGACGCGGGGACGCGCGCGACGCATACGCTGCGCGCTGGTTTGCGGAATGAGTTCGCTGCGTTACGTTGTACCGCGCTTAATGGGATGCCGCGTGCTTTGGGTTGCTCCCGGCAAGCGTGACGCTTGACCTGAGATGCGGGGAACGTGAGAGGAGAGTTTTTCAGGCGGGCCGTCGCGCACCCTGGGTGATTCCGGAGACGGCGTGTAGAAAAAGATTTACAGGGTGGGAACCGGGCGGAAATGGCTGCGGTTCCCGCTGTGCATGGTACGGCGGTTTTGGGATGGATGTTCCTGATGGGAATTGGCTGTACCCAAAGGACAGGGAAATAAATGAAGATAGTGAAATTAGTTTTAGGGTCAACCCCTTTTTTAAAAGGGGTTGTAGGGTGTGGGGCAAAGCCCCGCGACCTTGGAGGGGCGCATGGATTTTGAGACGGGATATCTGGACACACAGGCCCAGCCGGGGCTGCGGGTGCCCTTTAGCCTGGAGGCGGAGCAGAGCGTTTTAGGGGCGGTGCTGCTGGATTCCTCCTGCCTGCCGACAGTGGCGGAGATTCTGCCCAGGGCGGAGTTTTTCTACGGGGAGACGAACCGGCAGATTTATGAAACTGTGCTGGAGATGTTTACCTTAGGCCAGCCGGTGGACTTTGTGACGGTGCTGGAAAAGCTTCACGAATATGAGGGGTTCGACGAGGATACGGGGAAGGTGTATCTGGCGCAGCTTGTGCAGATTGTGCCCTCTATCAGCAACGTGGAGGCATACGCCAAAATTGTGCGGGACAAGTTCGACGTGCGCACCCTGATGCAGGCGGCAAGGCGGATTCTGGACGACGCCAGCGAAGGGGCGGAGGAGTCCTCCATTTTGCTGGACGCCGCCGAGCAGCGTATTTTCGACATCCGCCAGGGGAAAAGCACCATCGGGCTTCAGCCTGTGCGGGAAATCCTTTTAGACACCTTTGACAGGCTTGACCAGCTTAATTCCGCGGACAAGGACAAATATAAGGGGCTGCCCACAGGCATTGGGGAGCTGGACACCGTGATTACCGGGCTGAACCGCTCGGATCTGATTATTCTGGCGGCAAGGCCCGGCATGGGCAAAACCAGCTTTGGCCTGAACATCTCCCGGCATATCTCTGTGGCGGCAGGGCGGCGGGTGGCCTTCTTTTCCCTGGAAATGGGCAAGGAACAGCTTGCGGCCCGGCTGCTTTCCTCAGAGGCCCGGGTGGAGGGCAGCAAGCTGCGCACAGGGGAGCTGACAAACGAGGAATGGGCCAGGCTCATTGAGGCCGGGGACATTTTGAGCAAAGCAAACCTCTATTTTGACGACGCTCCCGGTATTACGGTGCCGGAGATGAAAGCCAAGGTGCGGCGGCTGAAAGATGTGGACATTATTATTGTGGACTATCTGCAGCTTATGAACAGCCCCAAGCGGATTGACAACCGGGTGCAGGAGATTTCAGAGATTACCAGAAGCTTAAAGCTGATGGCAAAGGATTTGAACATCCCGGTGGTGGCTATGGCGCAGCTTTCCCGGGCCAACACCCAGCGGGCCGACAAGACCCCCATGCTGTCGGATCTGCGGGACTCCGGCTCTATTGAACAGGACGCGGACATTGTGCTTTTGTTCCACAGGGAAAACTATTACCAGACCGGCATGGATGTGCCGGACGAGAACGCGGACCAGAATGAGTGCCAGATTATTGTGGCGAAAAACCGCCACGGGGAGACGAAAACCATCCTCACCCACTGGCAGGGCGAATTTATGCGCTTTACGGCCCGGGAGGTTATCCGGCATGAATAAGGCGGAAACATCCTTGCGGCAGGCCGACCCGGCCCTGCTGCCCTTACAGGGCCGGGTGGTGGCGGGCTTTTCCGGGGGGGCGGACTCTACGGCCCTGGCCCACTGGCTTTTGGGGCGGGTGGGGCGGGAGCGCCTGCTTTTAGCCCATGTGAACCACGGCCTGCGGGGGGCGGAAAGCGACGGGGACGAAGCCTTTGCCCGGGACTTTGCCCGGGAGATGGGGGTGGAAATCCGGGTTTTGCAGGCGGATGTGGGGAAGCTTGCCCGGGAAAGGGGCCTGGGGCTGGAGGAATGCGGCCGCCAGGTTCGGTATGCTTTTTTTGATTCCCTGGCACCAGGGGCGCAGGACTGCATCTGCACCGCCCACACAGCGGACGACAACGCGGAAACATTGCTTTTGCACCTGTGCCGGGGGACTTCCCTCGCCGGGCTGTGCGGCATACCCAAAAG
The DNA here is from genome assembly GCF_009917365.1 of Neglectibacter sp. X4. Lineage (NCBI taxonomy): Bacteria > Bacillati > Bacillota > Clostridia > Eubacteriales > Oscillospiraceae > Neglectibacter > Neglectibacter sp. X4. Next base: position 192,966 of record NZ_QWLE01000002.1, read on the forward strand.
GCGGGGGAAGGTTATCCGGCCCCTTTTGGGAGTGAGCCGCCGGGAGGTGGAGGCGTACTGCGAAAGGCATGGCCTAAGCTTTGTGACGGACAGCAGCAACCTCTCACTGGACTATGCCCGCAACCGGGTGCGGCGCCAGGCGGTGCCTGTTTTGAAGGAGCTGAACCCCCGGTTCCTGGAGGCCTGCGGCAGGGCCATGGAGCAGCTTTCCCTGGACAGGGATTTTCTGGAGGGGGAGGCCGCAAAGCTTTTGGAGGAAGCCAGAAGGCCTTTTGGGCTGTGCTGCGAGGCTTTGCTTTGCGCCCATGAGAGCCTGAGAAGCCGGGCGCTGCGGCAGTATCTCACAGCGGCAGGGTGCCATGACCTGGAGGAAAAGCATGTGGCCCTGGCGGAAAAGCTGCTTGCCTGTGCCGGGGGGCTTTCCCTGCCCGGGGGCGTGCAGGCTGTTAGCGGGCTGGGGCTTTTTTTTGCGGGGGATTTGGCAGGGACGGAGGGCTTTTCCCTGCCCGCGGGACTGGGGAAAACCCCGCTGCCCGGGGGGAAAGGGCTGGTTCTCACAAAAATTTCCGGCGAAAACAGCCAAAACAGCGGAAAAATTCAAAATTTGTTATTCAAAAACGGGCTGGACTATGCTACAATATACCCTAAAGGCCAGGCCGGGCAGCTTTTCGTGCGCACCAGAAAGCCGGGGGACAGGTTTTCCCCCAGGGGCCGGGGGCTTTCCAAGCCCTTGAAGCAGGTGCTGCGGGAAAAGGGCGTGCCGCCCTGGGCCAGGGACAGGGTTCTTTTGCTGGAGCTTTCCGGGCAGATCGTGTTCTGCGAGGGCATAGGCCCGGCGGAGGGCTTTGGTGCAGAAAGAGGAAAAGACGCGCTGATGGTTGCTGTTAAGGCGTGACGGGAAAAGGGGAGAGGGAAAATGAAGGAAAGACTGGAAATGCTGGAGGATATTGAGGACGTATTGTTTACCGAGCGGCAGATCGCCGTGATGGTGGAGCGCATCGGCCAGGAGATCAGCCGGGACTATAAGGGCAAAAACCTTTTGCTGATAAGCGTTTTAAAAGGCTCTGTGGTGTTCATGGCGGATTTGATGCGGTCGATTTCCATCCCGGCCCGCATTGACTTTATGGCAGTGTCCAGCTATGGCTCCGGCGTGAAAACCTCTGGGGTGGTAAAAATTAACATGGATTTGAACTTGCCCTTGGAGGGGTATGATATTGTTGTGGTGGAGGACATTCTGGACAGCGGCAAAACCCTGCACTACCTGATGGAACTGCTGGAAGGCCGGAACCCCAACAGCATCCGGGTATGCACCCTCTTCGACAAGCCCGACCGCCGGGAGGTGGACGTGCAGGCAAGCTATGTGGGTTCGGTGATACCCGACGCCTTTATTGTGGGCTACGGGCTGGATTACGCGGAAAAATACCGCAACCTGCCTTTTGTGGGGGTTTTAAAACCCCAGGTGTACGAATAAGGCAGGGGGCATATTATATAGAAACATTTGCAATGAAAGTTTAGTAACTTAGGAGGACGAGCTTTGGACGGTAACAAGAGAAGGCTGCGCAACATGCTGCTGTACGCGGGGATTCCGGTGGTGGTACTCTTTATCATCTTCTTCCTGTTCAGAAACAGCGGGAGCCAGCAGGAAACCTACAAGTATTCCGACATTCTGGATCTCTTTGAGAGGGGGCAGGTGGCGGAGTACCAGTTGAACCTGGGTACTGGGGAGATGCTTTTGACCCTGGAGGGAAACAACCCCACCAAGGTGGGCTTTGCTTTGCCCAGCGTGGATTTGTTCTACCGGGACGCCAGCGACGACATTGCCGCCTATAACGCGGCCCACCCGGACAAGAAGATGGTGCAGGACATTATCCGCCCGGCGGAAACAAGCTGGCTGATAAGCCTTCTGCCCACCCTGCTCTTGTTCGGCGCGCTGATTTTCTTCTGGGTGTTCATGATGCGGCACCTGGGGGGCATGGGCGGCGGCGACAAGCAGATGAACTTCGGCAAGGCCAAGGTCAAGCAGATGAGCGACGAGAAGCGCAAGACCACCTTTGCCGACGTGGCCGGGGCCGACGAGGAAAAGGAAGAGCTTAGGGAAATTGTGGAGTTTTTGAAGAACCCTGCAAAGTATAACACCCTGGGGGCGCGGATCCCCAAGGGCGTGCTGCTGGTTGGCCCTCCGGGCACAGGCAAAACCCTGCTGGCCCGGGCGGTGGCAGGGGAGGCAGGGGTTCCCTTCTTCTCCATTTCCGGCTCTGATTTTGTGGAGATGTTCGTGGGCGTGGGCGCTTCCCGCGTCCGGGATCTGTTTGACAAGGCCAAGAAGAACCGGCCCTGCATTATCTTCATTGACGAGATTGACGCGGTAGGTCGCCAGCGGGGCGCGGGCCTGGGCGGCGGTCATGACGAGCGGGAGCAGACTTTGAACCAGCTTCTGGTGGAGATGGACGGCTTCGGCGCCAACGAAGGCGTGATTATGATTGCCGCCACCAACCGCCCGGACATCCTGGATCCGGCCCTGATGCGGCCGGGCCGCTTTGACCGGCAGGTGATGGTAGGCTCTCCGGACATTAAGGGCCGGGAGGAGATTTTGCGGGTACACGCCAAGGGCAAGCCTTTGGCCCCGGACGTGGTGCTTTCCACCATTGCCAAGTCTACCGCTGGCTTTACAGGGGCTGATTTGGAGAACCTGTTAAATGAAGCGGCCCTCCTTTCCGCCAGGAAGAACCGCAAGGCCATTACCATGGAGGAGATTGAGGAGGCCACCATCAAGGTGGTGGTGGGCACAGAGAAAAAGAGCCGGGTGATGACGGAGAAGGAAAAGAAGCTGACCGCCTATCATGAGGCAGGCCACGCCATTGCTTCCTACTACTGCAAGACTCAGGATCCTGTACACCAGATTTCCATTATCCCCCGAGGCATGGCAGGGGGCTATACCATGCACCTGCCTACAGAGGACAGATCGTATAAGAGCCGCAACGAAATGTTGGAAGAGCTGATTGTCCTTCTGGGCGGCCGGGTGGCGGAAGCCCTGGTGCTGGACGACATTTCCACCGGGGCGTCTAACGACATTGAGCGGGCCACCAAGATTGTGCGGGCCATGGTAACAAAGTATGGCATGAGCGACAAGCTTGGGCCTATCACCTATGGCCAGGACGGCTCTAACCCCTTCCTGGGCAAGGAAATGGGCCATGTGAGCAATTATTCCGAGCAGACCGCTTCGGAGATAGACGGGGAGATCCAGCGGATTATTTCCACTGCTTACCAGCAGACAGAGGAAATCCTCAAGGAGCATATGGATGAGCTGCACAGGCTGGCAGGCGTGCTGTTTGAGCAGGAAAAGCTGGACGCGGAAGCGTTTTTGGAGGTTATGTCCGGAAACCTGCTGCCCGGCGGCTCTGCCGAGCCTGCCTTGGAGGAGCCGGAGGAAGAGCCTGAGGCCCTGCCTGCCCCTGATGGGGAAGGCGGCGGGGAGGAAGGGCAAGACCTCGAACCTGGGCAGGGGGAATAATTTCCCCTGCACCCCCAACGTGCTGCCTGCTTTTAGGTTGCCTGCTGGGCCTATGGCAGAAGGACAGGCGGGCTTTGGAAATTCCAGATTTTTTTAGGGTCAAGCCCTTTTGAAAAAGGGCTTGTGGGGTGTGGGGCGAAGCCCCGCCGGCCCGGACGGAACACCCTGAAAATAGCGGTAGGAAAACGACCTGTTGCAGAGCTTCTGGCTTTGCAGCAGGCTTTTCTTGCGGGACAGGAGGTTTACTGGCATGGCGAAAAAACCAGCCTATGGCAACGACAGCATACAGAGCCTGAAGGGGGCCGACCGGGTGCGGCTGCGCCCCGCGGTGATTTTCGGCTCGGACGGCATTGACGGGTGCCAGCACTCGGTGTTTGAAATCCTCTCCAACGCCATTGACGAGGCCCGGCAGGGCTATGGCTCGGAGATTACGGTTACCCGGTTTCTGGACTATGGGGTGCAGATTGAGGATCATGGCCGGGGCATCCCGGTGGATTATAACAAAAAAGAAGAGAAATATAACTGGGAGCTGGTGTTCTGCGAGCTGTATGCCGGGGGAAAATATAACAACAACGACGACGGGGGGAACTATGACTTTTCTTTGGGGCTAAACGGCCTGGGGCTGTGCGCCACCCAGTATGCCTCGGAATATATGGACGCGGATATCCGCTATGACGGCTTCCGCTATACCCTTCACTTTGAGAAGGGCGAGAATGTGGGGGGCCTGCAGAAGGAGCCTTACAAGAAGAAGGACACAGGATCCATTATCAGATGGAAGCCGGATCTGCAGGTGTTTACGGACATTAACATTTCCGCCGACTATTATAGGGACATTTTAAAGCGGCAGGCTGTTGTGAACGCCGGGGTTACCTTCCATTTCCGCAATGAGACGGCCCCTGGGGTGTTTGAGGAGACGGATTTCTGCTATGAAAACGGCATTTTGGATCATGCCCGGGAGCTGCTGGGAGACAACGGCCTGACCCAGGTGCAGCTTTGGCAGAGCGAGAAAAAGGTGCGGGACAGGGAGGACATGCCCCTGTACAACACGAAGATCAACGTGGCGGCGGCCTTTTCCAACCAGGTGCATGTGACGGAATATTACCACAACTCAAGCTGGCTGGAGCATGGGGGCGTGCCGGACAAGGCGGTGCGCAACGCTTTTGTGTACCAGATTGACGCTTATTTGAAGCAGAACGGCAAGTATAACAAAAGCGAGGGGAAGATTACCTATCAGGACGTGGAGGACTGCCTGGTGATTGTGATTTCCTCCTTCTCCACCCAGACCTCCTATGAGAACCAGACCAAGAAGGCCATTACCAACAAGGGCATCCAGGAGGCTATGGTGGAGATGCTGCGGCACAATCTGGAGGTTTATTTCATTGAGAACCCCCTGGACGCGGAGAAGATTTGCAGCCAGGTGCTGATTAACAAGCGCAGCCGGGAGGACGCGGAAAAGACCAGGCTGAACATCAAGAGCAAGCTGACCGGCAAGATGGACATTACCGGGCGGGTGGCGAAGTTTGTGGACTGCCGCTCGAAGGACGTGCATGAGCGGGAGCTTTTCATTGTGGAGGGCGACTCGGCCTTAGGCTCTGTGAAGCAGGCCAGGGACTCCAACTTTCAGGCCATTATGCCTATCAGGGGGAAAATCCTCAACTGCCTGAAGGCAGACTATGACAGGATTTTTAAAAGCGAGATTATTACAGACCTGATTAAGGTGCTGGGCTGCGGGGTGCAGGTGAAATCCAAGGCCAACAAGAACCTGGGGGTGTTCGACATGGACAGCCTGCGGTGGTCCAAGGTGATTATCTGCACGGACGCGGATGTGGACGGCTTCCAGATCCGCACCCTGGTGCTGACCATGCTCTACAGGCTGACCCCGGCGCTGATTGAGGCGGGGAAGGTGTATATTGTGGAGTCGCCCCTATATGAGATTACCGCCAAGGACGAGACGTATTTTGCCTATGACGAGCAGGAGAAGGCACAGTTTTTGAAGAAGCTGGAGGGGAAAAAGGTGGTTATCCAGCGCAGCAAGGGCCTGGGCGAGAACGAGCCGGACATGATGAGCCTGACCACCATGAACCCCGCAACCCGGCGGCTGATTAAGGTGAACCCCGGGGAGGCGGCCTATACGGCCCAGATGTTTGACATGCTGCTGGGCAATGATTTGGACGGGCGCAAGGAGTATATTGAGCGGCACGGGGCGGAGTATTTGGATGATTTGGATGTGAGCTGAAGCGCCGCCCGCAAACGCGGGGACGAAGCCCACGCCTGCGCGGCCTTGGGCCGCGGCAGCGGCGGTTCCGGAGGAACCGCCGGTTTGCGGGCGGGGCTGGAGGCGCGCTGGGGGGTTCAATATATGGCGCCAGCCCCAGAAAGGTTTTTGAAGATTTTTTAGGAAAGTTGCCAAAGGCAATCTTTTGAACTTCTTTCCTTAAAAAAGTTTCTTAAAGCGGGTTTGGGCGGCAGCCCAACCCAAAGGAGGAAGAAGATGGCAGGAAAGAGAGAGAAAAAGCAGCCTAAAGCGCCGAAGGCAAAGGGGTATATTGCCGGGGCGGGGGAGATTGTGGAGCAGGACGTGGGGGAAACCCTGCGGAAAAACTTTATGCCCTACGCCATGAGCGTGATTTTAAGCCGGGCCATCCCGGAGATTGACGGGTTTAAGCCCTCCCACCGGAAGATTTTATACACCATGTATAAGATGGGGCTTTTGGGGCCGGGCCGGAAAAAAAGCGCCACCATTGTGGGCGAGGTGATGAAGCTGAACCCCCACGGGGACACCGCCATTTACGACACCATGGTGCGGCTTTCCCGGGGCTATGAAGCGCTTTTGCACCCCTTTGTGGACTCCAAGGGAAACTTTGGCAAGTTTTATTCCCGGGACATGGCCTGGGCCGCCCCCCGGTATACAGAGGCAAGGTTGGACGATGTGAGCCGCGAGCTTTTCAAGGACATTGACCGGGACACTGTGGATTTTGTGGACAACTATGACAGCACCATGCAGGAGCCTGTGCTGCTGCCTGTGGGGTTCCCCACAGTGCTGGTGAACGCCAACACAGGCATTGCTGTGGGCATGGCCAGCAACATCTGCCCCTTTAACCTTACGGAGGTGTGCAAAACCGCCATTGCCCTGCTGCGGGATCCCCAGGCGGACTTGTTTGAAACCCTGCAGGCCCCGGATTTCCCCGGGGGCGGGCTGCTGGTGTTTGACAAGGCCCAGATGGAGAAAATCTATGAGACGGGCCGGGGCAGCTTTAAGGTGCGCAGCCGCTATGCCTATGACAAGGGGCAGAACTGCATTGACGTGACCCAGATTCCCCCCACCGCCACCATTGAGGTGATTGTGGAGAAGGTGGTGGAATTGGTGAAGCAGGGGAAGCTCAAGGAGATTGGGGACATCCGGGACGAAAGCGACCTGGAGGGTTTGAAGATTACCATAGACCTGAAAAGGGGGACGGATCCGGACAAGCTGATGGCAAAGCTTTACAAGATGACAGCCCTGGAGGACAGCTTTGCCTGCAACTTTAACGTGTTGATTGCCGGCGCCCCCAGGGTGCTGGGGGTGCGCGCCCTTTTGGAGGAATGGACAGCCTTCCGGGTGGAATGCGTGCGCAGGCGCACCCACTTTGACCTGCGGAAGAAAAAGGAAAAGCTGCACCTGCTTTTGGGATTGCAGGCCATTTTGCTGGACATTGACAAGGCCATCCGAATTGTGCGGGAGACGGAGGAGGAGGCCGAGGTGGTGCCCAACCTGATGATAGGCTTTGGCATTGACCAGATGCAGGCGGAATATGTGGCGGAAATCCGTCTGCGCCACCTGAACCGGGAATATATTTTAAAGCGCACAGAGGAAACCAGCCAGCTTGAAAAGGACATTCAGGAGCTGGAAGGGATTTTAGGCTCGAAAACCAAGGTGAGGAACATTATCATCGCGGAACTGACGGAAATCGCCAAAAAATATGGCAAGCCCCGGCGCACCATGCTGCTGTACGCAGACGAGGTGGAGGAGGCGGAAATTTCCGAGGAAATACCCGATTACCCGGTACACCTGTTTTTCACCCAGGAGGGGTATTTCAAGAAGATTACGCCCCAATCTTTGCGCATGAGCGGGGAGCAGAAGCTGAAGGAGGGGGACGCTATTGCCCGGCAGGTGGAGTCAAGCAACGCCGCGGAGCTGCTGTTCTTCTCTGACAAGGCCCAGGTGTATAAGCTGCGGGCCTCTGACTTCGACGACACCAAGGCCAGCGTCCTGGGGGATTACATTCCGGCAAAGGCCCAGATGGACGAGGGGGAGCGCACTGCCGCCATGGTGGTGACAAAGGATTACAGCGGCTTTGTGCTGTTTGTGTTTGAAAACGGCAAGGCCGCCAAGGTGGAGCTTTCCGCCTATCAGACCAAGACAAACCGCAGGAAGCTTTTAAACGCTTACTCGGATAAGTCCCCGCTGGTGTGCGCGCTGTATCTTCCGGAGGACAGGGAGGTGCTGATGACCGCCTCTTCCGGCAGGATGCTTTTGTTCCACACCGGGCTTATTGCTTCCAAGACCACCAAGAACACCCAGGGCGTCCAGGCCATGAACCTGAAAAAGGGCCAGCGGGTGCTTTCCTGCGCCCCCTTTGCGGAGGGGGATTTGCAGAACCCCGGCCGCTACCGGAAAAAGCTGCCTGCTTTGGGGGCGCTGCCCGACGGGGAGGAAACCGGCGGGGAGCAGCTTAGCATGTAAGGCCTTGGGGCTTTGCCCCAAACCCCACAAACCTTTTTAAAAAAAGGTTTGATCCAAAAACTAACGTGCAAAATGGCGTGGACGGCGTGGGACTCGGTGATGAGGTTTGTCTCATTACATTCCAGGGCGGCTATTCAAAGAGAGCGCCCAAAAGATATCCATAAGATATAGTATAAAAAATTAGTTTTAGGCTCAAGCCCTTTTTCAAAAGGGCTTGCAAGGTTCGGAACGGAGTTCCGAGGTCTTAGGAGGGCGGTTGAAGGCTATGAAGGAGATACTCAGGCGGACGTGGGCGGAGATTGATTTGGACGCGCTGGCGGCGGATTTCCAGGCAGTGCGGGCCTGCGCCGGGGAAGGCGCCCAGCTTTGCTGCGTGATTAAGGCCGACGCTTACGGACACGGGGCGGTGCGCATGGCCCGGGAGTTTGAAGCCCTGGGGGCGGACTGGTTTGCCGTTTCCAACATGGAGGAGGCTTTGCAGCTTCGCAACAGCGGGATTAAAAAGCCGGTGCTGGTGCTGGGGTTCACCCCGGCGGAGGAGGCCGGGGCCTTGGCCCGGTTTGACATTTCCCAGTGCGTGTTCTCCCTGGACTATGCCAGGGAGCTGTCGCTGTATGCCCAGCGGGCCGGGGCTGTGGTGAAAATCCATATTAAGGTGGATACAGGCATGGGGCGGCTGGGGTTCTGCTATCAGGATTTTCAGCGGGACAGCGGCGCTGTGGCGGAGATTAAAGAGGCCTGCACCCTGCCGGGGCTGTATCCCCAGGGAGCCTTCACCCACTTTGCCTCTGCCGACGAGGGGGCGGGAGGCGATGCCTTTACCATGCGGCAGTTTGGCTGCTTTAAGGAGCTGCTGGAAGCCCTTCTGCGGGAGGGGGTTTCCTTTGATCTGCGCCACTGCGCCAACTCCGGGGCTGTTTTGGACTATCCCCTTTCCCATTTGGACATGGTGCGGGCAGGGGTGATTCTCTATGGCTTGTACCCCTCCGGGGAGGTGCGCAGGCGGCCTGCCCTTAAGCCGGTGCTGTCTTTGCGGTCGGTGGTGTCCCATGTGAAAACCGTGTATCCTGGGGCCACTGTCAGCTACGGCAGGGACTTTACGGCGGACAGGGAGCTGCGGGCCGCCACCATCCCTGTGGGCTATGCCGACGGCTATCCCAGGCTTTTGTCCCCCGGCGGGGCGCAGGTGCTCATTCGCGGCGTGCGGTGCCCCATTATCGGGCGGATCTGCATGGATCAGATGGTGGCGGATGTTTCCGCCCTGCCCTCTGTGAAGCCCGGGGACATTGTCACCCTTATTGGGCGGGACGGGGACGGCGCCGTGACGGCTGAGGACCTGGCCGCATGGGAGGGCACTATCAATTACGAGGTGGTGTGCGCCCTGTCCAAGCGGGTGCCCCGGGTGTACATAAAGGGCGGGAAGATTGACAGCGTGTATAACCAGCTTGTGTAGAAGCTTGTTGAAGCGCAAAACCCCCGGCAGCCGGAAGGCTGCCGGGGGCAGTTGTTTTGTGGGGATGTTCTCTTCAGATGGGCTGGCTGTCCATGTAGCAGGCATCCGGGCATAACTCCACCTTGTTTGACCATACCTTTTCACTGTCAATTTCCGGGTTGATATCCCAGGCGATGCAGTGCTCGCTATCCACATAGACCTTCTTGAACCGTTCCAGATCCAGGAATGGGGCAAAGACAGTTCCAGGCTTTAAAAAAGGCTTGCAGTCCAGAAGGCGGGTTTCCTGGCTGTCAAAGGATATGGTGAGGGAAAAATCATCGTTGGCCTTGACTGCGGCAATGCGTTTCCGCCCACTGGCAAAGTATTCTGCGCTTCGGCGGTCAAAACCTCTATCCAGGTATTCTTCTACCCTTTTGGAAAAAGCAGCGTCAGTATGCGCCATAAAAGCACCTCCTCAGCGTAAAGGCTCAATGGGGAACAGTTCCTGCTGCTTTTCTGCCAGAAGCCAGTTTTCCATCAGTTCTTCCTGGTGGAACGCGGCCCAGCCCAGCAGCATTTTTAACTGCTTGTTTGGAAGCCCGCCCTCTATAGCTTCTAAATCCCGAATGGAGACGATGACCTCCTGTCCGCCATAGGTGGCATGGAAGTGGGGAGGCTGGTGTTCCCGCCAATTGATATAGATTTTAATGCCTCGGAACATGCAGATTGTGGGCATAGAATTCCTCCTTTTTGGGGTTGCCTTAACTATATGTACCCATAAGCAGTTCTACCAGGTGGACGGCGCTGCCGCCGGTGGCCTCGATGCCCCGGGTGCAGCGGTTGCAGGTGGTGACGGTGAGAGGGCAGGTGTACTTTTCGCGCTGCTCTTTCATCAGGGGGATTTGGGCTTCCTCTGGGATTTGCCACAGGGGGATGCCTGGATATTTTGCCAGCAGGGCAATGTTTTCCGCCTTCTTCGGCTCAAAGTGCAGGTTGCCGCAATAGACAGATTTTTCCCGGTTTTCCGCCATTTCCACAATTTGCACGCCCATTTTCTGGAGCAGGCTCCGGGCTGCGTCCGCGATTTCCGGGTGCTCCCTGTCCCGCCAGCAATCCTGGACGTTTACGGTGAGGGCGCTGTAATCGGGGAAGGGAAAGTCTGGCAGGGCGTCCAGATATACGAACAGGTTCTGGACGGAGGGGCGGTTTGTTTCCCGGGCCTCCAGGGTTTCCCGGCAGGCCTGGCAGAAATAGACGGCAATAGTTTCCTCTGTCACCGGGGTTTTGTCCACCCGGCAGCAGCCCGCCGCGGGCATGGTTTTTGTAAGATAGGCCCGCAGGCGCTTGGCGGCTTCAGGGCTGGCTTTGGTGAAGTTGCAGCTTGGGAAATAGATGAGGTTTGGCATGGAGCGCCTCCTTGTATGGATGGTGGGGGGAGGGGCCGGACCGCCGTGCCCCTGGCATGGCGGCGGCGCGGCAGCGCCGGAGGGCTTGCCGCGCCTTTGGGCAAGCCCTTGCCCGGCCCAAGCTGGCGGTTAGATGGCAGTTTTGCCGGAGAGGATGTCCTTGTAGTCTGTGAGGTTCTGCTTTAAGAGGGTGGGGGTGTCCAGGCCGTAGGGGCACTTTGATTTGCACTGGCCGCACTCCAGGCAGTCTTCCACCTTCATCATCATGGCCTGGGACTCCGGGGTGAGCCAGTTTGCGGAGGGGCTGCGGCGGATGAGCTGGCTCATACGGGCGCACTGGTTGATGGTGATGCCCACAGGGCAGGGCATACAGTAGCCGCAGGCCCGGCAGAAGTTGCCGATAAGCTCTTTGCGGTCTTTGTCGATGACGGCTTTGATGGCGGGGTCATCCATGGAAGGCGGGTTTTCCATATAGCTGATAAACTCGTCCAGCTCGTTTTCCCGCTGCACCCCCCAGATGGGCAGGGTGTTGTCAAACTGGGCCTGCCAGGCGTAAGCGGCGGCAGAGTTGGTGATAAGCCCGCCGGAAAGGCCCTTCATGCAGATGAAGCCCACGTTTTTCTCCTTACACAGGTTTACTAAGGCGATATCCTTGTCTGTGGCAAGGTAGCAGAAGGGGAACTGGAGGGTGTCGTACAGGCCGGACTCCACAGCCTCCTGGGCCACATGGAGCCGGTGGTTGGTAAGGCCGATGAAACGGATTTTCCCCTGGGCTTTGGCCTCCAGCATGGCCTCATAGAGTCCTGTGCCGTCTCCGGGCTTGGGGCAGAAGGAGGGGTTATGGAACTGGTAGATGTCGATATAGTCGGTTTTCAGAAGGCGCAGGCTGGTTTCCAGATCCTTCCAGAAGCCTTCCACAGTAGTGGAGGGGGTCTTGGTGGCGATTACGATTTTATCCCGGACATCGGACAGGGCCAAGCCCATTTTTTCTTCGCTGTCGCTGTAGGAACGGGCGGTGTCGAAGAAGGTGATGCCCGCGTCATAGGCTTTGCGCAGGAGCTTCCCCGCATAGTCCGGGCTTACCCGCTGGATGGGCAGGGCGCCGAAGGCATTCTTGTTGGACACAATCCCGGTGCGTCCCAATGTAACAGTTGACATACAAATCACCATGTGATACAGAATTCGCACAAAGAGCCATGAAAACGCGGCTTTTTGTGCCCGGTATCGTTCCTTTCTTCAGTATTTTTCACACTATCATTTTCTGAAAGTGTTCTTACCTTATATTATCACCTGTACGGGGGGTTAAGTCAAGCCCTCTTTGCAAAGGAAAAGGGCGGCGCCGGAAAGGCGCCGCCCCAAAATATGATAAGAGGTTGAAAAGAAGGAACAAGGGTTTCAGGGCCTAACCAGAAGCGCCCTGGACATGGGTTTTGAAAGAAGCGTTACGCTGCTTATTCGCAGTTCTTCTTCAGGGTGGCAAGCTCCTCGCGCAGGGCGGCGGGCAGCTTGTCGCCGAACTTCGTGTAGAATTCCTCTACACCCTCGGCTTCCTTGGCCCACTTCTGCTTGTCCACTTCCAGAATGCCCTTCAGGGTTTCGATATCGAAGCCATCCAGGCCCTCCAGGTTGATATCCTCGGGCTTGGGTACAAAGCCGATGGGAGTCTCCACAGCGTCTACCTCGTTCTCGCAGCGCTTGATAATCCACTCCAACACGCGCAGGTTGTCGCCGAAGCCGGGCCAAATGAAGTGGCCTTCCTCGTCTACACGGAACCAGTTGACGTTGAAGATCTTGGGAGCCTTGTCGCCCAGAGTCTCGCCCATCTCGATCCAGTGCTGGAAGTAGTCGCCCATGTGGTAGCCGCAGAAGGGCAGCATGGCCATGGGATCGCGGCGGACAACGCCTACAGCGCCAGCAGCGGCAGCGGTTGTCTCGGAGCCGGTGATGGAGCCGATGAACACGCCGTTGTTCCAGCTACGGGACTGGTATACCAGAGGCACAGTGTCGGGGCGGCGGCCGCCGAAGATGATGGCGGACACAGGCACGCCCTGGGTGTTCTCAAACTCGCTGGAGAGGCAGGGGCAGTTCTGTGCGGGGGCGGTGAAGCGGCTGTTGGGATGGGCCAGCTTGTTGCCCTCGGCAATATACTCGGGGCCGTTGACCTCGGCCCCCTTCCACTCCTGGGCGTTGACGGGAGGATTCTTGTCCAGGCTCTCCCACCAGACGGTGTTGTCGTCCAGGTTGCGGCCGACGTTTGTGAAGATGGTGCCCTTCTGGGTGGAGATAAGGGCATTGGGGTTGGACTTCATGTTGGTGCCGGGAGCCACGCCGAAGAAGCCGTTCTCGGGGTTGATGGCATAGAGGCGGCCGTCCTTGCCGGGACGCATCCAGGAGATGTCGTCGCCCACAGTCCAAACCTTGTAGCCTTTGGCCTTGTAGCCTTCGGGGGGGATCATCATGGCCAGGTTGGTCTTGCCGCAGGCAGAGGGGAAGGCGGCGCAGACATACTTGACCTCGCCCTTGGGATTCTCAATGCCCAGAATGAGCATGTGCTCGGCCATCCAGCCCTCGTTCTTGGCCTGGAAGGAAGCGATGCGCAGGGCAAAGCACTTCTTGCCCAGGAGCACGTTCCCGCCGTAGCCGGAGTTCACGCTGATGATATAGTTGTCCTCGGGGAAATGGCAGATGTAGCGCTTTTCAGCATCGATTTCGCACTTGCAGTGCAGGCCCTTCACCCAGTCGGTGCTGTCGCCCAGGGCTTCCCAAACCTTGTCGCCCACGCGGGTCATGATGCACATGTTCAGCACAACATAGATGGAGTCGGTCAGCTCCACGCCGATTTTGGCAAGGGGGGAGCCTACAGGACCCATGGAATAGGGGATGACATACATGGTGCGGCCCTTGTAGCTGCCGCGGGCAATGTCGAACAGCATTTTGTAGGCCTTTTCAGGCTCCATCCAGTGGTTGGTGGGGCCTGCGTCCTCTTCCTTCTTGGCGCAGATAAAGGTACGGTCTTCCACGCGGGCCACATCGTTTACAGCGGTGCGGTGGTAGTAGCAGCCGGGGAGCTTCTCCTCGTTGAGCTTCATCATCTCGCCGGTGCTGCAGGCTTCCTTGCGAAGGGCCTCGATCTGCTCCTCAGAGCCATCGATCCACACCATGTTGTCCGGTGTGACCAGGGCCTTCATCTCTTCGATCCAGCTTAAAACGGACTTATTTTGGGTCATTGCCATTAACTCCTTTCGCCGCCAGGGCAAAAATTTTTAAGAAAAAGCAAATACTATCTGGGCGCTTGTTGCCCAGCTTCCATTCTATCACAGGTTCTGGAAATAATCAACGGGTTTTTGTTAAATTATCTACAACCATGGCGGGGTGTTTCCCGCTACAGAAGCCCGGCGAAAAACCGGAACACCAGCGTGCCGTCTACGGCGTCTGCCCGGCGGCGGGAGAGCATCATGCGCTCCGGGTGCCACTGGACGGCGTATATGCCCTTTTCCGGGCACTGGAGGGCTTCTGGGACGCCGTCCTCCGCCTGGGCCGCTAAGGACAGGGCAGGGGGGATTTTATCCGCTCCCTGGTGGTGGGCGCTGTTTACCGGGAAGCGTTCCCCGTAAAGCTTTAAAAGGAAACTGCCGGGCAGGGCCTGCACCAGGTGCTGTTTGTCCCCGGTTTCCTCCTCCCAGGCATGGGCGCGGGCTGTGGGCAGGTGCTGCACCAGGGCGCCCCCCAGGGCTGTGTTCAGCACCTGCAGGCCCCGGCAGATGCCTAAGATGGGCAGGCCAGCGTCCATAAACCGCTTTACCAGATGGAACTCTGCCTCGTCCCGCTCCGGCTCGAAATTTTTGCTGCCTTTGTTTTCCTGGCCGTACCGGTAAGGCTCTATGTCCCTGCCGCCGCAGAGCAGCAGGCCATGGCAGCCCCGGGCGGCTTTCAGATCGGAGGAGAACACAGGCTCCATGCCGCAGCTTTGAAGGGCTTCGGCGTAGTTGGACTGTTTGTGGGCGTCAGCGTATGCGAAAACTTTTTTCATGGGGTTGTCAGCTCCTATAAGAGAATTTTTTCGGAAAGTTCCGGGATTCCACAAAATCTGTGCCGGATTTTTCCTATTATACTGTATGCGGGGGACTGGGAAAATAGAGGGGAGTATGCTTTGCAGAAGGGGGAAGCAGATTTTGAAAAAGGACAAGAAGGACAAACACCTGACCGAGCCGGTGGCGGCTTTTATCATCATTGCCGCGCTGCTTTTGACCATGGCGGTGAGTATGCTGGGGGGCTGGGAGGCAGAGCGGGCTGCCCGGGACGCGGCCCAGCAGACGGTGCAGGCCGGGGCGCAGGCAGGGCCTTTTGGGGGCTGCCGCCAGCTTTCCGATCCCCTGCTGGTGCTGGTGAACGGCCAGACGCCCCTGCCGGAGGGCTGGCAGGTTACGCCCCGGATGGTGGATGACGAACTGGTGGATATAGCGATGTATGAGGACTATGCCGCCATGTGCAGGGCCGCGGAAAAGGAGGGCGTGTGGTTCTGGGTGGCCTCGGGTTACCGCAGTGTGGAGGAGCAGGAGGAAGTGCTTGCCCGGGCCATAGAGGAGAACCGGAAGGCCGGCATGGGGGAAAAGGAGGCGGAAGAGGACGCCTTGCGCACCATTGCCCAGCCCGGATGCAGCGAGCACCACACGGGCCTTGCCATTGACCTCAATGAGGTGAGCGACGCCTTTGAAAAGACAAAGGCATATGCCTGGCTGCAGGAGCACAGCGCCGATTACGGCTTTATAGAACGGTATCAGGCGGAAAAGGCTTCCATCACAGGCATTGACAAGGAAAGCTGGCACTACCGCTATGTGGGGCGCAAACACGCGGGGGAGATGAAGCGGCTGGGGCTGTGCCTGGAGGAATATGTGGTATACCTGCAAAAGCAGGGGGTGCGGTGAGGCGTGCCTAAACTGCGGGGCATAAAAGGGGCGGCTTGACAAGGACGGGCGGCGGTGGCATAATGGGAACGGCAGGCCCTTTGCTGCCGCAGAAGGAGGTACACACATGGAAGCTGTTTATCATGCCGCAACAAAAGAGGAACTGGCCTGTTTATGGGAAAAGAACGTCCTGGCCAACCCGGCAGATCCCCGCTGGGCCAAGTGGGCCAGGGAATATACCGCCTATAACGAAAATGGCATGGGCATAACCTTTGCCGCTGTGCTGGAGGGGGAGCCTGTAGGGGAGGCCACCCTGCTGCTGTCCCCTGCCTGCGGGGCCATAGAAGGCAGGCTGGCTTTGGCGGATGGGAAGTCTGTTGGGAACGTGAATGCCCTGCGCATGGAAAAGCGCTGGGAAGGCCAGGGGCACATGTCCAGGCTGGTGGGGGTTTTAGAGGGCTATGCCAGGAAGCGGGGCCTGGAAGCCCTGACTATTGGGGTGGACGCAAAGGAAACCCGGAACCTGGGCATCTATCTCCACTGGGGCTACAGGGAGTTTGTTATGGCCCAGGAGGAAGAGGGGGAATTGGTGCTGTATTACCGGAAGAATTTGTAAAATGGCAGGCGGACGGGCGGCGGGGGAAACCCGGCCGCCTTTTTGTTTGGAAAAAATTTTGCCCAGCCCCTTGACAGGGGTGGAAAGCAGTGGTATACTGCTGTCATGGTTAATTACTCAAGTAACTAACTAAACAAGAAAGGAGGCGCACATGCGAAAGGTAGATTTCAGCGGGGAAAAGCCCATTTTCCTGCAAATTGCCGAGAGCCTGGAGGATGCCGTGATCTCTGGCGCTTTGCCGGAAGGGGGGCAGCTTCCCTCCATCACAGAGCTTTCCGTACAGTATACTATCAACCCGGCTACGGCCTTGAAGGGCATAAACCTGCTGGTGGATCAGGGGGCCGCCTATAAAAAACGGGGCGTGGGCATGTTTGTAGCAGAGGGGGCCAGGGCTTTGCTGCAAAAAAAGCGCCAGGGGGACTTTTCCCAGCGCTTTGTGGAAGCCATGGTTTCAGAGGCGCGGCGGCTGGAAATCGGACGGCAGGAACTGCTGGATATGGTGGCGCTGGAATTTGACAGCGCGGAGAAAGGAAGGGTAGAAAATGGCGATTGAACTGAAGGGCATCTCCAAAAGCTTTGGACAGGTGCAGGCCCTGAAAGGGGTGAGCGCTGTGTTTGAAGAGAACAAGATTTACGGCCTGCTGGGCCGCAACGGCGCGGGGAAATCCACCCTGCTGAACATTTTGACAAACCGGGTTTTCCCAGATGAGGGCACAGTGCTTGTGGACAGGGAAAACGGGATGGAAAACGACGGGGCCCAGGCAAAAATCTTTTTGATGAGCGAAACCACCCTGCACCCGGAGAGTATGCGGGTAAAGGGGGCCTTCCGCTGGGCAAA
The DNA here is from genome assembly GCF_009917365.1 of Neglectibacter sp. X4. Lineage (NCBI taxonomy): Bacteria > Bacillati > Bacillota > Clostridia > Eubacteriales > Oscillospiraceae > Neglectibacter > Neglectibacter sp. X4. Next base: position 210,396 of record NZ_QWLE01000002.1, read on the forward strand.
GGCTTTTTACCCCAGCTTTGATGAAAGCTATGGGGAGAAGCTTTTGGGGGATTTCGGGCTGAACCCCGGGGCGAAGATCTCTGGGCTGTCCACAGGCTACCGCTCTATTTTCAAGCTGGTGCTGGCCCTTTGCGTAAACGTGCCTTATGTGCTGCTGGATGAGCCTGTGCTGGGCCTGGACGCCAACCACCGGGAGCTTTTCTACAAGCGGCTGCTGGAAAAGTATGCGGAGAACCCTTTCACGGTGGTGCTCTCCACCCACTTGATTGAAGAGGTGGCAAATTTGGTGGAGGACGTGGTGATTATTAAGGAAGGGGAGATTTTGCGGCAGGAATCCCGGGAAAGCCTGCTGGCCGGGGGCTACACCGTATCCGGCGGGGCCGCGGCGGTGGACGCCTACATCCAGGGCAAAAAGGTGATAGGGATGGACGCTTTGGGCGGCCTGCGCACAGCCTATGTGCTGGGCGCTCCGGAAAAGGGCAGGGAAGCTGCCAAAGACCTGGAATTTGGCCCCATGGATCTGCAGAAGCTGTTTATCCAGCTTACAAATTCCTGAGAATCCCGCACGTGCTGCATTTATTTTTTCACAGAAACGAGGTATTACTATGAAGCTCCTTTCCTCTTACCGCTATCAGGTACACGACCAGCGTATGGCTATCCTGGTGTTTTATGGCGTGATGGTGGGCATGGTTTTGCTGAGCCTGCTGTTCCTCCCTTTTGCAAACGCGGCGGACGCAGACCTTACCATCACTTCCAGCGGCATTACCGCTGTGACCATGGTGTTCTCTTTTATCCTCTCCCTCTGCGCTTTTAAGGACAGCTTCCTGCTGAACATCCAGCATGGGATTTCCCGCCGCAGCCAGTTTTTGGCCCGGATGGGGGCTATGGCTACTGTCTGCGGGGCGATGGCTGTGGCGGATGAAATTTACACCCTGCTTATTTCCCTGTTGAGCTTGCCCTTCCCCAACAGCTTTTTTGCCCATTCCCTCTATGAGATATGCTATTGCACTGACGTCACGTCAGTGGTAAGCTCTGATTTCACCTATACCGTATCCACCTCCGGGGCTTCCGCGGTGCTGTCCATTGTGTTCAGCTTTTTTGTGCTGCTGGCGGTGAATGCCTTCGGCTATTTGATTACTGCCTTCAACTACCGTCTGGGCAAGGTGGGGAAAATCATCCTCTGGGCTGGCTGGCCCTGCCTGCTGATTGCCGGCAGCGCCCTTCTGGAGGTGAACCCCTGGCTGGAAAAAACGCTTCTGTCTTTGCTGTTAAACTTATGCCAGATGTGCCTTTCCAGCCTGCCCAGGCTGTGCTTTACATGCCTGGCGCTTACGGCGGTTTTCTCCGGCCTTACCTGGCTGGTGATGCGCCGGGCGGCGGTGAAATAAGAACCTGTTAGGAAAGCGGCCTCCCTTCGGGGCGGGCCGCTTTTTTGATCTGCGCCGGGGCGCGGGCTGGGAACAGGCTATACCGGTTTTCAAGCGCGTTTACTATATGCTTTTTTTCAGGCGCAGGACATTCCAGCTTGCGGGGGCCAGCTTTGCGTGCAGAATGCCGTCTGCAAGCTGGTTTCTGTCTGTGGCGGCATGGGGACAGACCGCTTCCTTTTCCGCTGTGTTTACGGCGCCCATGTCCGGGTTTTCCAGCACCAGGTGCTCCAAAAGCTGGTAGCCGGGGAAGCTTCTCAGATCCGCTTCCAGGGTGATATCCTCGGACAGATCCCGGTTTACGGCGAAGATGGTGAGGGCTTCCCCTTCGTTGTCCCACACAGCGGCGGCGTCCACGTCGGTTACGTCTGTGTAGTCCAGGGTGTCGTGCCTGGAGGAGCGCAGGGCCGTTTCCAGGGCAATGCCCCTGCCGTATTTCGAGGCGTGGAGGTAGGGATAATAGATGGTCTGCCGCCAGGCCGGACCGTTTTCCTCGGTCATAATGGGGGCGATAACGTTTACAAGCTGGGCCATGCAGGCCATGCGCACCCGGTCGGAATGCTTTAAAAGTGTGATAAGCATCAGGCCCACCAGCAGGGCGTCCTCAAAGTCGTACCGATCCTCCAGCAGAGGGGGGGCCACACACCAGGGCCGGTTCTTCATGGTGTCGTCGTCGGCCTCGTTTGCGTGGAACCACACGTTCCATTCGTCAAAGCTGAGCATGATGTCCTTTTTGGAGCGCTTCTTGGCCTTGACAAAATCACAGGTGGCGATAACGGTCTTGATGAAATGATCCATGTCATCGGACTGAGCCAGGAAATTGGCGGTATCGTGGAAGCGGTTGCCGTAATAGGTGTGCAGGGAGATGAAGTCTACGCTGTCGTAGGCCTCCTCCAGGACAGTGGCCTCCCACTGGGGGTAGGTGGGCATGTTGGTGTTGGAACTGCCGCAGGCCACCAGCTCTAGGGAGGGGTCAATCTGCCGCATGGCCTTGGCGGTTTCGTCTGCCAGGCGGCCGTATTCATAGGCGGTTTTGTGGCCTGTCTGCCAGGGGCCGTCCATCTCGTTGCCCAGGCACCAGGTTTTAATTCTGTGGGGGTTTTTTATCCCATGGCTTATCCGCAGGTCGCTGTACTTGGTGCCGGAAGGATGGTTGCAGTATTCCAGCAGGTTGCAGGCGGCCTCAATCCCCCGGGTGCCCAGGTTCACCGCCATCATCACCTGGGTTTCCGCTTTTTTGGCCCAGCTTGCAAACTCGTTTACCCCGATGAGGTTTGGCTCTGTGCTGCGCCAGGCAAGCTCCAGGCGGCGGGGGCGGTCCGCCACAGGGCCGACGCTGTCCTCCCAGTAAAAGTTTGAGACAAAGTTGCCCCCGGGATACCGCACAATGGGCACCCCCAGCTCCTTCACCAAATCCAGCACGTCCTGGCGGAAGCCTTCCCCGTCCGCCGAGGGGTGGCCCGGCTGGTAAATGCCGCCGTACACCGCCCTGCCCAGGTGCTCGATGAACGATCCGTAAATGCGTTTGTCAACGGGGCTTATCTGGAAATCCTTGTCCAGGGTGATGCGCGCAAATTTTTTACCACTTTTCATGTTTTAAAATCCCTCCTGCTGAAATTATTCCGCGTCTTGGAAAAGTTTGGTCGCAGCTTTTTGCAAGCTTCGTCCTTCCTTTTTCCCCGGATTTGTGCTACTCTTACAGTATAATACAAATCATCCGCCATGTAAATTTCCAAACGGGAATAAAAAATATTTTTTTAAGGAGTGAGGCGCATGAAGCTTACAAACCTCCGGGTAAACCATTTCACCACCCCTCTGGGCCACTTTTTGGGCAGGCCCATTTTTTCCTGGGTGGCACAGGACACCCCCGACAAAAAGCAGGACAGCGCCCAGGTTACAGTTCACACCTCGGAGGGCGCAAAGGTGTATGACAGCGGCAGGCGGGGGGACATTTCCTCTTTGGGCTTTGAGGCCCCTATAGAGCTTTTGCCCCGCACCCGGTATGTGTGGGCTGTTACCGTGTGGGGGGACGGGGGAGACAGCGCCACAGCCGGCGCCTGGTTTGAAACGGCTAAGGAGGATGAGCCTTGGCAGGCCAAATGGATTGCCGCGGATATGGATAAGGAGCGGCACCCTCTGCTGCGGAAGGCCTTCTCCCTGTCGGGAGAGGTGAAGTCTGCCCGGGCATATGCCTGCGGCGTGGGGATTTATGAGCTGTATGTCAACGGGAAAAAGGCCGGGGACGAATACCTGCTGCCCGGCTATCACTGCTACGACGCCAATTTGGAATACCAGACCTTTGACGTGACCGCCCTGCTGCAAAAGGGGGAAAACGCCTTGGGCCTGGCATTAGGGCCGGGGTGGTACAAGGGGGAAATCGTGTTTGACCGCTACAAGGATTTGTACGGGGACACCATGCAGGCCATCTGCGAGCTGCATGTAGAATTCACAGACGGCACGTCCCTTGTGATAAACTCCGATGAAACCTGGGAAAGCCTTCCCTCCCCGGTGGAGTTTTCCAATATCTATGACGGCGAGGTGTTTGACGCTAGGAAGGCTGTGCCCCAATGGGCAGAGGCGGCATGTGCCGCGCCCTCCTCCGGCGTGGAGGTGCGGCAGGAGGGCAGGCCCTTAGTGGCCCGGTTCGGGCCGAAGATTGTGAAAAAGCGGGAGTTTGCCCCGGTGGAGATTATCACCACCCCTAAGGGCGAAACGGTGCTGGATTTTGGGCAGAACATGACGGGCTGGGTGGAGTTTCACGCGGACGAGCCGGAGGGCACGGAAATAAAGCTCAGCTACAGCGAGGTGATGCAGGAAGGCTGCTTCTATCGGGACAACCTGCGCTCGGCTAAATGCGAATATACCTATATCAGCGGCGGGAAGCCCGCCCGGGCGCGGCCCCATTTCACCTTCTACGGCTTCCGGTTTGTAAAGGTGGAGGGCGTGCAAAACGTAAAGCCGCAAGACTTTACAGCATGCCATATCCGTTCAGACATCGATCCCACCGGCTCCATGGAGACGGACAACCCCCGGGTAAACCGGTTGTTCCAAAACGCCATGTGGGGCCAGTTTGATAATTTCCTGGACGTGCCCACCGACTGCCCCCAGCGGGACGAGCGCCTGGGCTGGACAGGGGACGCGGCGATTATCAGCGCCACCGCCTGCAAGAACATCTATATGCCCGCCTTCTTCCACCATTTTGTGGTGAACCTGGCCCATGAGGAAAAGGCATACGGCGGGGCTGTACCCTTTTTTGTGCCCAGCCCCAAGGTGGCCCATGAGGACAAGCCCCAGTCCTGGGTGAACAACAACGAAAAGGGCTGCGCCATCTGGAGCGACGTGGCCACCATGATGCCCTGGGCTGTATATGAAAATTACGGGGACGTAAACCTGCTGCGCCGGGAATATGATGTGATGAAAAACTGGGTGGAGCGTATCCGGAAGGACGACAGGCTGGACGGGGACAGGGGCCTGTGGCTGCGGGGAGAGCAGCTTGGGGACTGGCTGGCCCTGGACAAAAAGACGGATTTGGAGCACGACCAGGATCCCTTCGGCGCTACGGATTTGCAGTATACCGCCTCCTGCTTCTACTATTATTCCACGTCCCTTACAGCCAAGGCTGCCAAGGCCCTGGGCTATGCAGAGGACGCCGCTGATTATGAAGCCTTGGCGGAGAAAATCAGAGCGGCTGTTATAGGGGAATACTTTAACCCGGACGGAAGCTTCAGGATGGAGGGCACCCAGACTGCCTGCGTGCTGAGCCTCTATTTCGGCATTTTCCCGGAAGGGAAGAAAGACGCGGTGCTTGCCCAGCTTATTAAACGGATTGAGGGGAAGAACTGGCATTTGGACACCGGCTTCTGCGGCACACCCTTCCTGTGCCGGGTGCTTTCCGACAACGGCGCAAACGACGTGGCCTACACCCTGTTTTTAAATGACGATTTCCCAAGCTGGCTGTATGAAGTGAAGATGGGGGCCACCACCATCTGGGAGCGGTGGAACTCCATCCTGCCTGACGGCTCCATCAGCGGCACAGGCATGAACAGCCTGAACCACTATGCCTATGGCTCCATTGCGGACTGGATGTACCGGAACATGGCGGGGATCAGCCCCTGCGAGGAGGCCCCCGGCTATAAGCGGGCCGCTATCCGCCCCATGCCGGATCCCCGCATCCGCTTTGTGGAAATGGGCATGGATACGGCTGCGGGCCGGTATGAGGTGTGCTGGCGGTATGACGGGGAGGCCCTGCGGTATACCATCACAGTGCCCTTTGACTGCGAGGCCGACCTGTTGCTGCCCGACGGCAGGACAGAAAGGCTTGGCCCCGGGCGGCACAGCTTCTAGGGCCTGTTCACATAAGCGCTTGCAAGCGTCTTTTTGGCGGTTTTTTGCCATCTTCTTTGCCAAAAATTCTTGAGGTACGCAAAGTACATCTGCGAATTTTTGACTTGATTCTGCCAAAAACCTGCTCAAAAATCCACATGTTCATCTTATGTGAACACGCCCTAAAAACCATAAAAGAACTCCTCCGCCTCCAGAGCGGGGGAGTTCTTTTATGGTCCTCAGGTTGTCCAGCGTTTCATGTTTCTTTCGTGCTTTGCCTGGTAGATTTCTGTCAGCTCCTCCGGGGTGATGGAGTAACACAGCAGGACATCGTTAAAATACATCATCACGTCGCACATTTCCTCAATGAAATCGTGGCGGGTTTCCGGGTTTTCCAGGATGGCCTTGTCGCCCTGCTTTTTGATGATATCCGCCGCCTCCCCGGCCTCTATCATCATCCACAAAAGGGAGTCCCGGCCCTTTTGTGGGTTTAGCCCGCCCCACTTGTCAAAATATTTTTCCTGCAATTCCTTCTGGATTGCCTGCATCTCCTCAAAGCCAAAGCTGCTCATGCTTTCCTCCCTTTCCCCAGCGCCGCCTGCAAAAGCTGTGCCGGATCCCCCGCAAGGTACACTGCCCCGCAGCGCCGCAGCTCTTCCTCGTCCCGGAAGCCCCACAGCACGCCGCAGGCATCCATCCCGGCGTTTTTCCCGGTTTCCATGTCCACGCCGCTGTCCCCTATGTACAGGATTTCCCCGGGGGAAAGCCCCCAGGCCGCCGCCATCTCCAGGGGCACAGCGGGATCTGGCTTTTTGGGGGAGCCTTCCCGCTGGCCCCGCACCTGGCTGAGCACCTTGCCATAAAAGGCGCTGGCAATATACTGGGTCATGTTATCCGGCTTATTGGACAGCACCCCCAGCAGGACGCCCCTCTCGTGCAAACGCGCCAGCACGTCGGGCAAGCCGGGATACGGCCCTGCCAGGGCCAGGGGATCCGCCTCATACCGGCGGTCGTATTCCGCCCGCAGGGCTTTCACGTCCTCTGGTCGGAGCCTTGCCCCCACGGTTTCCAGCATCCGCTGAATCAGCACGTCCGCCCCGTTTCCCACCAGCCGCTTGTAAGCGGCGGGGGCAATGGCAGGCAGACCGAAGCTTTCCAAGGCCCCGTTGCCGAAATGTGCGATGGAAAAAAGGGTGTCCACCAGGGTGCCGTCTAAATCGAAAAGACAGGCTTTATAAGGCGTGGTTTCCATAAGAATCGTCATACGGCAGGGGCTTTCCAAAGAAGAGCGCCCCACCGTTCCTTTCCGCTATATTTTACTGCCGTCTCTATTATGCCATGGGGCTGGCGGAAAATCAAGGGGCAGGCAGGGCAAAAGAGAGGCGTGGTGGCCTTTTGAACCTCAAATCTTGGCGTTTCTCCGTTACAATCAGGATAAAATAAGACAACAAAACCCGCTTAAACACTAGGTTAAGCGGGTTTCGAGTGGCAAAGGTGGCCAAATCTGATACAAATGCACATCCTTTCTGCACAGGGGGTCAATTCCCCAAAAGGGGTGCAAGGCCAAAATCATAAGATTTTGTACCAGCGCAACAGGTCGCCGCGCCCTTCCTCCTCTGACGACCAGACGAATAGACGTAGAGGAAAACGCCGAGAAAAACAGGGAAAATGCCCGATTATCTGTCAAAACT
>NZ_QWLE01000336.1:0-233 GCF_009917365.1 Neglectibacter sp. X4
AAGCGTCTAAACTGGCGTATTTTACAATAAAAGGCCCCGGGAGTATAGATGGCGGTCACTTGAAAGTAAAAGATATGTTACCACTTAAGTCAGATTTGTACTCCAAAATTCTTTGCCGAGCAAGCCGATAGGAAATTCCAGCGCATCATCGCAAGGCGTTAGACAAGATTTGCTAATTCGAAGTAAAATAACAGGAGAAATTTGCATGTTAAAAAAAGTAAACCAAATTACAA
>NZ_QWLE01000337.1:0-289 GCF_009917365.1 Neglectibacter sp. X4
TTCTCGGAGTCTTTGCCGGAAAGACAATCTTTACCTTTTGGCACTACAAAACCCGCCCGGAGCTTTATACTATGCGGTCAGCTCCATGGTACACAGAAATTTTACTTCACGGCGGACTTGTGGGCGTTGTGGTGATTATCGCTGTTTTGACGAAGAGTTTTGTCCGATGGAAGATGAAACAGGATAGAAGTTAAGGAAAAGGAGGCATACCATGTCATTTACAGAAATTTGCATTTATCAGGTGAAGCCGCAAAAGGTTGAGGAGTTTGAGGAACTCATGGCGAAGGCA
>NZ_QWLE01000338.1:0-537 GCF_009917365.1 Neglectibacter sp. X4
AATCAAATAAAGAAAAAAATAAAATGAAAACCGACTGGGATGGCTCTTCTGATAAATATGCGAGGATGATTTCAAAATGGCTGGAAAAACTTGGTTTGGTGATGCAGGTTCCCAAACAGGTTTCGGTAAATGTTAACGGACAGGAATTTAGTGAAACTATTGGACAGGCATACATGATTTCGGCAAAGGGTAGTTCTGCATTGAATCGCGTAGTAGGGCGAAGCAGACATCACAGAATATCAAAAAATGTTTATTATGAGATGATGGCTACGAAGGGAAATGACAGGGAATTATTACGAACTCGCAGAACGCTCGTTCTAAAGGCGATTATGGAAAAAGGAGACTATATTTGTGCATATGAAATTAAAGATTATTTAGCGTTATATAATATAGCTGTTGCAGTTGAAACCATTCAAGATGATGTACGAGGATTAATCAATATTGGATTAAATATTATCATAGACGAAGATGAATTTCTTTGGAATGATAATATCAATGATTTTATTTTACCATTGAATCAAGATTTAACCCGAACAG
>NZ_QWLE01000339.1:0-535 GCF_009917365.1 Neglectibacter sp. X4
CAACACCTACTTCCAGGAAGTAACGAGTATGTATAATTTCCTGCATTTCCCTGGTAGAAAAATTGTAAATAAAATAGCCTTTTCTAGGCCTTTTGATCAAAAATTTGGCTTCGCAAAGCTTTTGCATGGCTTCGCGGGCACTGCCGCGGCTAACTTTGTATTCCTCGGCAATATCCTGTTCTACTAAAACACCGTTTGGTCCAAACTCATTCTGCAGAATGCGGCGTCTTAGATCATCGTAAACACGGTTTACTATAGAATCCATAACTGGTCTCCTTTGTTAAAACTATCTAACCATAGATTATACCATTTTCTGACTTTTGGCAAGAAAAAATTTACAAGGCGTATCTAACAAGAAAAATAGAGAGTCTTCGTCTTTTTTCAAAATAAAGACAGGTCTTTAATGCGGGATAAAATATTTGATGATAGTAGAAAAATTCAGATAAATACTTGACAAAATCCAGCGAGGAGACTATAATCCAATTAGTGATCTAATCACAGAAAGAATCAGAAATGAGGAGACAGATTAGACGGC
>NZ_QWLE01000340.1:0-255 GCF_009917365.1 Neglectibacter sp. X4
TATTTTTTTACATATTTTACATATTTTTAATCGCATGTATTCCGACTGTTGACGCATACCCCAAACTACGTTATAATTTCTGTTAGACTAGAAGAGAAAGGATACTTCCCTTCATGATTTACGATTGTATTATTGTCGGAGCTGGCGCATCAGGCCTGTTCTGCAGTGCCGCTTTTCCCACTGAAATAAACGGCCTGATTTTAGAAAAGACAAAAAAGCCCGGCACCAAACTATTGATGAGCGGCGCTGGTCAGT
>NZ_QWLE01000341.1:0-269 GCF_009917365.1 Neglectibacter sp. X4
TTACCCATAGCGGCTCCATCAAAAACTTTATTTCCATGTACGGAAAAAACGGCAGCAAAATCAGAAGCTGCCTTTATAAATACAATAACCTGCATCTGCAGGATTTTTTGTGTAAAAACGATGTGCCCACCTGGGAACGGGAAGATGGAAAAATCTTTCCAAAATCTATGAGAGCAAAAGACATTCGCGATATGCTGCTTCGCAAAGGCCGTGAAAACGGATTTTCTATCCTGTACAATTCATCGGTTACTTCTATTGTACAGCATAAC
>NZ_QWLE01000342.1:0-534 GCF_009917365.1 Neglectibacter sp. X4
CTATAAATGAGCAAATATAGAAATTTGCACAAAACTACCCTACCAATTTCAAAACAGCTTCAAGTGACGCACCATTTTTTATGAACTGGTGCAGATTACCGATTCGCTCTGTTTTGACTTGATCTTGAAAATACCAGTATCCTTCCTCGAAGGTATTGTATTTCCCGGAATACATACAGCACATGTAATGAACCAATGACATAATCAGCCAGTACCGCTCGATTCCCTGCCGTGAGCGGATCTGATATTTGTCCAGCGCGAGTCTGTTTTTGCTCTGACGGAAAAATAATTCGATTGCCCACCGTTCTGTATATGTGTCAAGGATTTCCTGTGTGGATATTCCGGCATTTGTGGATATAAATACCCTCAGCGCTTTCGGATCTCCAAAAGATTCCCGGGGATAGCTGATAATAACCACCGCGTTTGGAATATCATTGAGTTCTCCTTCGTAGCGGTACACATAGAATTCACGGCCGCCAACGGTCACAAGGCTGACAGCACGGTCTGTTTTTCTCAAATGAAGGGCAAACTCAC
>NZ_QWLE01000343.1:0-529 GCF_009917365.1 Neglectibacter sp. X4
CTGTTTGCTGAAATCAAGAAAATGTTTGTCGATTCGCAAACAAGCCGGCAAGAAGAAAAAGTTGCGAGTATTAGATTTTAGTACCTATTCCGTTTTTTTGCAAAAAAGGTATCAAAACTTAGAAGTTACTTTATACTAACTAAAAGGTTTTGAGCAAATTAAACGAAATAGAAATGGAATTCTTCGTTCTTTTTCGTTTTCTAAGCAGATATTTTCATAAAAATTTGCCATATTATTAAAGTAATTTCCTCAATTTCCATATAATAGATATCATGATTTAAAGAGTTTGATACCTTTTTTACAAAAAACACTTAAAAGTACTAATGACATGCTTCATGCGCCTTTCATGCGTTTTCCGTACCAATTTCCTTGTTGCCCTTGTTAAAAGATGTCCGGTCAGCTATAATATTATCATAAATGGGAAAACAAGGGAGGAACTCACTATGATAAAAGCCATGGAAGCAGCGGAAAGAGATGCTGCGCTAAAAGTTGCCGATTTGATGGCTGCAGCTGCAAGGACCGCACCTAA
>NZ_QWLE01000344.1:0-528 GCF_009917365.1 Neglectibacter sp. X4
CTGATCAAGCGGACCTTTCCGATCCCACTTTTCGACATCAGCGCCAATTGCATCTACCTGCATCGGCATCTGCAACAGTTTTTCTGTCAGCACGTGTTCCCTGTCTGCCATAGCGACCGACTGCATAATAATATTTTCCAGTTCACGAACATTGCCCGGATAATTATAATCACAAAGACGCTGCAGCGCATGTTCCGATACCATCCAGACCTCTTTTCCAAAGCGTTCATTGTGCTTTTCCAGCAGTTTTTCTGTCAATACTGGAATATCTTCAAGGCGGCTGCGCAGCGGCGGAATGGAGATATTTACTACATTAAGCCGGTAATAAAGATCCTTTCGAAGTTTGCCTTCTTCTATGAGTTTTTCTGGGGGTTCGTTGACCGTAGCAATAATTCTCACATCAATGGGAATATCTCTGCTTCCACCAACTCTTCTGATATAATCCTCCTGCAGCACGCGCAGCAGCTTGCTCTGTAAATCATACGGCATGGAGTTGATTTCATCCAGCAGCAGAGTGCCGCCATTAGC
>NZ_QWLE01000345.1:0-526 GCF_009917365.1 Neglectibacter sp. X4
ATGTCATTTTAACTGATGAGGATGATATTCCGGATGCAATTTCTAAGCTTCGGAGCGTTTATCATAATATCATGAAGCTGGATTATGATAATAAACGTACTCGGCATGTGGCACATATTGGCACAAGTGGGGAGGCAGAAAAAAAGTCACCGCTTACTCTATTTGAGGAGTTGTACACAAAACAAAATGGTGTTGAGATGATGGAAGAACAGAAGGAATTCATGCTGCAGCTGATAGAAGAAATATGGGAGGATAAGTAATGAGACCTATAAAGTTGACGATGTCGGCATTTGGACCTTATGCAGGAAAGACTACGATTGAAATGTCTGAACTTGGAGAAAATGGCATATATCTGATTACCGGAGATACAGGTGCAGGGAAAACTACGATTTTCGATGCCATTACTTATGCGCTATATGGAGACGCAAGTGGTGCGAATAGGGAAGCAAGCATGTTTCGCTCCAAGTATGCGGATAACCACACGCCAACAGAGGTGGAACTGACTTTTACATATGTTGGGAAGGAG
>NZ_QWLE01000346.1:0-525 GCF_009917365.1 Neglectibacter sp. X4
ACTACCCGCAGGGATAACGTACGTTAAAATTGCCATTAAGATTACAAATCCGCAAATAATGACATACGTATGTGGAACTCTGCTTTTCTTGTCATTTAAAGTTTCCATTTCATTCCTCCTTAAGATTATGCGCTGTTTTGTAGACAAGTTCCTTTATTATTTATAAAGCAATTATTGTGCCAACTCCTTGAACCCTTACAAAACGAAGATTTCTTCCGTATCGATTTTTTCTTTGTCTTTCCTGATTATCATTTTGATAATCAGGAAAGACTTAATTATCATTCTAATAAATTTTTATAAATATTTCAATATATGAATTCATTTTTATCATATTGATAATTGACGGAAGTTTCCCTCTCGGCCAAAAAGAAAAAAGAATCCCAAGACTTCTGCCTCGGGATTCTTTCCGTGCCGGTTAGGTGTACGGGTATATTTTCTTCTGGACGCAAAGCCGTACCATGGCTTAGACTTCCTATTTCATGATGTCATTCGCTTTTTATATCGATTCCCCATATTTCTCAAAAT
>NZ_QWLE01000347.1:0-524 GCF_009917365.1 Neglectibacter sp. X4
CTTGCCCGCAACAATAACATCATCGTAAGGCTTTCCCTGTGCCAGTCCCTCCAAAATATAATTAGTGGTACTGTTTAGAATTCCGGAAACCTCTGTCACCTGACAGAATTTCAGTGTATGCTCCACCAGATTAAATACTGGTGTTCCATCCATTACCGTCGTTTCATAGAAAAAGCACAGGCCGTTCTCTTTTGCCAGCGATTTCAACTCGTCAAAAGCCCATGCAACCGGTCCTTTATTAGCCGTAATCACATGCTTACCACATGCAAAAGCCATTTTAATATGATCGATAGCAGGCTGTCCTGTAAAAATCTCCAGCGGCGTCAGCTCACACACTACATCACAGTCCGCTTCCTCAATAACCGCCAGCGCATCCTTATGACAAAGTCCAGGTGTATCATCTGCAAACTTTCCAAAATGCTCTATATCTGCACAGACCTTTAAAAGATCAATACCACCTGCATCGATAATCGTTCCCTTGGAGGCTGTTGCAATGGCGGTAACCTTTACACTTCTGCCATAAA
>NZ_QWLE01000036.1:0-29118 GCF_009917365.1 Neglectibacter sp. X4
TTTATCGCCGCGGTACACGTCCGTTGTATCGCTATTTGGGCTGCTATCCGTACTTAATTCGTGTAGACACTATCTAGTGAAAAAATGTAGTGAAACCGGGCCTTGAATGTGGTACAATATTTGTAGCATATCAAGGCTCTTTCCTTTTTCGGAAAGGAGCAAAAACCATGTCACAGAAAAGACGCGATAACAGGAACCGGATTTTGCGTTCAGGAGAGAGCCAGAGAAAAGACGGAAGATATGCCTACAAATACACGGACGGCTTTGGAAAACCACAATTTGTCTACGCTTGGAAGTTAGTACCCACAGACAAGACCCCTGCCGGGAAACGCGACGATTTATCCCTGCGGGAAAAGGAAAAGCAGATACAGAAAGACCTTGACAACGGCATAGACCCTATCGGAAAGAAAATGACTGTCTGCCAGCTCTACGCGAAGCAGACCCGCCACAGGGCAAACGTGCGGCAAGGCACACAGCAGGGGCGAAAACAGCTTATGCGGATTTTGGAGGAAGATAACCTTGGAGCCTGCCCGATTGAAAATGTAAAGCTCTCCGACGCGAAAGAATGGGCTTTACTCATGAGGGACAAGGGATATTCATTCAAGACCATCAACAACCACAAGCATTCACTGAAAGCCGCGTTTTACACGGCGATACAGGACGATTGTATCCGCAAAAATCCTTTTGACTTCCAGCTTAACACCGTGATTGAGGACAACATAGAGCCAAAAGCTCCGCTTACGCCAGCGCAGGAAGCAAGCCTTTTATCCTTTGTGGAGAGCGATAGCATCTATCAGAAATACCTTGACGAGATCGGGATACTGTTAGGGACAGGGCATTAGGATTTCCGAGCTTTGCGGGCTGACGGAAACCGACCTTGATTTTGAGGGCAGGACAATTCAGGTAGACCACCAGCTTTTATGAGGGGCGGGCGGCTACTATATCGAAACCCCCAAAACGAGAAGCGGCGTCCGGCAAATCCCTATGAGCGAGAAGGTCCACGACGCACTGAAACGGGTGCTTGAAAACCGCAGGAGTACAGAGCCGATCATAGTAGACGGCTACGGCAATTTCCTTTTCCTGAACCGGGACGGAAAGCCGAAAGTGGCGGCGAACTATGAAGCTATGTTCCGGGGGTTTGTGAAGAAGTACAGCAAGACCCAAACGGAAGCCTTGCCAAAGGTTATGACGCCCCACACACTCCGGCACACGTTCTGCACCAATTTAGCCAATGCAGGAATGAACCCCAAAGCGTTGCAGTATATCATGGGACACTCCAATATCACTATGACGCTGAACTATTACGCACACGCGACTTTTGCTTCTGCAAGGGCTGAAATGGAACGGCTGGCAGCGTAAAGCGGGATAAGGTTTTACTACTTTTGTACTACCTTTCACCGCAAAAACCTAAAAACTTTTGCAGGTATTTGTGAGTATCTTCCTTAATCAAAAATGCCGGAAAGCCTTGATAAATAAGGCTTTGACGGCATTTGAGAACTTCTAAAAGGATAGTCAAAATCTATATAGAGATTTTACATTAAAAACCACATAAAATTCGGGAGGGATTTTAATGGACAGGGAAAAAAAGCTGGCTATACAAAAAGGGGAAACCGCGCTTGGGCTGGAACTTGGTTCTACCCGCATTAAGGCCGTTTTAATCGGGCCTGGCCACACGCCGCTGGCAAGCGGCGATTATACCTGGGAAAACCGGCAGGCAGACGGCATATGGACATATCCCCTGGAGGAGGCCTGGGCAGGCATCCAGGAGGCCTACCGGTTGCTGGCCCGGGAGGTACGGGAACAGTATGGGGAAACTCTGGTTACAGTGGGGGCTATGGGGGTGTCCGCCATGATGCATGGCTACCTTCCCTTTGACCGGGAAGGGCGGCAGCTTGCCGCATTCCGCACCTGGCGCAACACCATCACCGAAAAAGAAGCCGCTGAGCTGACAGATCTCTTTGGCTTTAACATTCCCCAGCGCTGGAGCGCCGCCCATTTATATCGGGCTGTCCGCCTGCAGGAGGCGCATGTCCCCAGCATCGGCTTTCTCACCACCTTGGCGGGATATGTACACTGGCAGTTGACAGGCAGGAAGGTGCTGGGCACTGGAGAGGCCGCCGGCATGTTCCCTTTGGACAGCGCTACAAAGGACTATGACAGCGGGATGCTGGATCAATTTGACAGCCTGACAGAGCCTTACGGGCTTCCCTGGAAAATCCGGGATATCCTGCCTGCCGCCCTGACCGCCGGGGATGACGGCGGCTTCCTGACCCCGGCGGGAGCCAAGCTGCTGGATCCATCCGGCTGCCTGCAGCCCGGCGTGCCCTTCTGTCCGCCGGAGGGGGATGCGGGTACGGGCATGACGGCTACCAACAGCGTTTCTCCCCGGACAGGGAATGTGTCGGCAGGCACATCCATCTTTGCCATGGTGGTGCTGGAAAAGCCCCTTTCCCGGGTGTATCCGGAAATCGACATGGTGACTACTCCCACTGGCAAGCCTGTGGCCATGGTACACTGCAACACCTGCACTTCCGATCTGGACGCCTGGGTAAAGCTGTTTGGGGAGCTTCTGGGGGCTTGCGGGACGAAAATCAGCAAAAGCGACTTATATGCCCTCCTTTATCAGGCAGCCCTTGCAGGGGAACCGGACTGCGGCGGGCTGGTAAACTTTAACTGTTTCTCCGGGGAGCCTGTGATGAAGCTGGAGGCAGGGTGCCCTATGTTGCTGCGCAATCCCTTGGCTTCCCTTACCCTGGGAAACTTTGCCCGGGCACAGCTTTACGCCGCCATGGCCCCCCTGCGTATAGGCATGGCGCTTTTGAAGGAAGAGCAGGTGGCGCTGGACAAACTTTACGGGCACGGCGGCCTTTTCAAGGTGCCCGAGGTGGCTCCCCGACTGATGGCCAGTGCTCTGGATGTGCCTGTCGCTGTGCTGGAAACAGCCGGAGAAGGCGGCCCCTGGGGCATGGCCTTGCTTGCCATGTTCCGGAAAAACCGGGAAAATGGGGAGTCCCTGGAGGACTACCTCTCCCACAAGGTTTTTGCCAATTCCCAGGAAAAATGCCAGCTTCCAAACGAGAAGACGGCGGAAGGTTTTTCTCTTTATCTCAAGCGGTATAAAGCCGCGCTGTCCGCCCAAAAAGCTGGGGCAGCGGTGTGGGCGTGAATACTCTGACACTGCGGAAGTTGTGCATAGTATAGTTAACGCAGTTCAAAAGAGGCCGAATACCTCTTTTAAACCAGGTGGCGTAGCCACCCGGCTTGAAAATCGTATATACCGATTTTCAAGTGCGTTTACTATACAGTGGAAAGTCTTAAGAACATGAAGCCTGGCAAAACGAAAGAATCCCCCGAGGCGGAAAACCTCGGGGGATTGATAATTTATTTGCTTCCATTGTTCAGCGGATGGTAGCAAAGCACCTTGCGCTCATCGCTGAGATAAGTCTCCTTGGGCCGTTCCTTCCGGCACTCGTCAGTAGCATAGGGGCAACGGGGGGCAAATTTGCAATACTCAATGGAGAATTCCTTGTCCTCCATGTCAGGCATTACAAGATCTTCCTTCCACTTATCGCCTACGCGGGGAACCGCATTCATCAGCAGCTCTGTGTAAGGATGGGCGGGTTCGTCCATGATTTCCTTGGCAGGGCCATATTCAATCAGGCAGCCGCGGTACAGGGTTGCGATGTAATCGGACACATAATATGCCGTGGACAGGTCATGGGTGATGTAGATAAAGGAAACGTTGTACTTCTCCTTCAGATCCTTGAAGAGGTTTACAATGTTCATCTTCATGGAAGCGTCGATAGCAGCAACAGGTTCGTCAGCGATAATCAGCTTAGGCTGCGTGATCAAAGCGCGGGCGATGGAAACACGCTGCAGCTCGCCGCCGGAGAACTGGGTGGGATACTTGCCCTTGACAACGGCCAGGGACATACCCACGCTCTTCAGGGCCTCGTCTACCTTCTGATCCGCTTCGGCGCGGTTCTTGGCAATGCCAAGGCGCAGGGCGGTATTGTACAGGTAGGAGTCCACTGTCTTTCTGGCGGAGAAGGATTCATAGGGGTTCTGGAAAATGGGCTGCACATCCAAACGGAACTGCTTGGGGTCATAGCCCTTCTTATCCTTATAGGATCTGCCCAGCAGGGTGATATCGCCCATGTCGGGCTGGTGCAGGCGGAGAACCATCTTGCACAGAGTAGACTTTCCGCAGCCGGACTCGCCCACAATGGAGAGGATAACCGGCTTGTCGCTGTCGATGGACAAGGACACGTCGTCAACGGCCACCAGCTTTTTGCCGCGGATCATGCCGCCGATACGGAATATCTTACTGACGTTTTTGATTTCCAGCAATTTTTCAGCCATTACAAGCCCACCTCCTCATTCAGCAAATGGCAGGCGGCAAAGCGCCCGGGTTTGACCTCGCGGAACTTGGGCACTTCGCTGCGGCAGCGGTCTGTTGCCTTGGGGCAGCGGGGTGCAAAACGGCAGCCCGGAGGGGGATTCTTCAGGGCTGGCGGACGCCCGGGAATGCCCACTTTCTGGCTCTTATCGCCTACGCGGGGCAGAGCCGCAACCAGCATCTGGGTGTAGGGATGGACGGGATCGGAGAAGATCTCTTCCGTGTCGCCCAGTTCGATGACGCTGCCGGAATACATGATAGCCATGCGGTTTGTGATCTGGTAGTGTACGCCCATGTCATGGCTGACGATAACCAGCGTGTTCTTGAACTGCTTCTGCAGGCGCATAAGCATCATCAGAATGCCGCGCTGTACAACCACGTCCAGAGCGGTGGTAGGCTCGTCGGCCAGCACCACGTTGGGGGACATGAAGGTGGCAAGGGCGATGATAACGCGCTGCCGCATACCGCCGGACAACTGGAAGGGATAGGACTCCAGTACGTCGGGGGACAGGCTCAAGTCCTCCAGATATTTGGCCACGCGGGCCAGGGTCTGCTCCTCGGTTTCGTTCTTCTTATCCTCATCAGGGATAGAATCGAGGAACTGCTTCTTCAAACGCACGATGGGGTTCAGAACGCTCTGGGCGGCCTGGGGAACATAGGAAATGTTGTTCCACCAGCTCTTGCGGATCTGGCCGGACTCATAAGAGAACTTCTGCCCGTTCTTTTCACCGCTGAGGATTACCTTGCCCTGGTCGATAACCAGAGGGAATTCCACGATATCATAGAGGGTCTTTAAAAGGGTGGTCTTGCCGCAGCCGGACTCGCCCGCGATACCGAAAATTTCGTTTTCCCGAATTTCAAAGTCCAGGTCTTTTATAACATGGACGTCGCCATCAATAGTCTGATAAGAAGCGGACAGATTTTCGACTTTTAGCATATACGTTACCTGCCTCTCTTCATGGATAGATAATCATTGTACCCCGTGATCAACAGGAACAGCCCGATGAACAGGATGACTGTTGCCACAATGGGGGAACCGATCCACAGCCACTGCCGGGTGAAGATCGCGTTGCGCTCTTTGGCCCAGTTGATCATATTGCCCAGGGACAGCAGGTTCGCCGGGGACAGGCCCAGGATAGCCAGGCTGGATTCCTGACCAATGGCGGACAAAACAGCGTTCATAAAGTTAGACAGGGACCAGGTAAGGGCAAAGGGCAGGATTTCGGTGGCAACAATCTGGAAGGTGCCCTCGCCGGAGAACCGGGCGGTGTGGATGAAGTCGCGCTCCTTGATGGTCAAGGCCATGGAACGGATCTGGCGGCTGGGCCACGCCCAAGCGAACATAGCCAGAACCAGGGCCAGCAGGATAACAGTAGAGCTGGAGCTGCCGCGCATCAGGGAGGTCATCAGAATCAGGATGGGCAGAGAAGGGATAACTACGAAGGTATCGGTGATGATGGTGAGGACGCGGTCCAGGGTGCCGCCGGCGAAACCGGCCAGCAGGCCCACGAACACGCCTACCACGGTGCCGATAGCCGCCACGATAAGGCCCATGGACAGGGAGTTATGAATGGCCTCAATCAGGGACCACAGAATGTCCTGGCCCATGCCTGTTGTACCCAGCAGATGCTCAGATGAAACCCCCAGCTTGGCGGGGTATGTATTGAACATGAAAGGATCCGCATGGGGAATGAAATAGACAACAAATCCAATAATGAAGAAGAACGCAGTAATGATGATGCCCGCTCTCAAGCGGAAATTGGCATTTTTCCAAAACTTTTTCATATGCTACGACTCCTCCTTCCTTAAGCGTACCGGATACGGGGATCGATGAACGGGTAAATCAAGTCCACGATCAGCGTTGCGGTGGAAACAGCTACAATAGAGATTGTGATACAGCCCAAGATCATGTTGTAGTCAGAACCCAGGATGGCGCCCTGAATGAGCTGGCCAACGCCGGGATATGTGAAGATGATCTCCGTCATGATGGAGCCGCTGAAAGCGCCGCCCAGGCTCATGGCCAGAGCCGTGATCTGGGTAAGGATGGAGTTGCGGAGCACATAGCTGATGCCTATGGTCTTTTCAGACAGGCCGCGGTACCGGGCGAAGAGCACAAAGTCCTCTTCTGCGGTAGTGCTTGCCAGAGATTTCATAGAGATAATCTGCCAGCCCATGCCTACCAGCAACAGGCCCATGAAGGGCAGGAACGAGCCTCTGGTATAACTGCTGATAAAAGCGCCAAAGCCTTGGTTGGTTACAATGTTAGACTGTAAGGGGAACCATCCCAGCACAAAGGCGAAGACAATCTGGAAAACCAGGGCTACGATAAAGTAGGGGATGGGATAGATGCAGATAGCGATGCTTTCCAGAATCTTAGAAGAACGGGCGTTCTTCCGGAAACCAGCCAGCAGGCCGATGGCATTACCGAAGATCCAAGCCACGATAGTGCCGCTAAGGGACAATACCATAGTATAAGGCAGGTTTCTGCCGATAATGTCATTCACAGGGGTGGGGAAACTGCCCAGAGAGGGGCCAAAGTCAAAATGCAGCAGGCCTCTCCACAGGAAATCAAAATACTGCTGTATAAGGGATCCATCCAGGCCGAACTGTGTGCGCAGGTTTTTGCGCAGCAGTTCCAATTCGACAGGATCCATCTGTCCGGCGCGGGCTGTGATCTGGCCTATCATATTCTCAACAGGGTCAGAAGGGAACATACGGGGGATGAAGAATATGAAGGTAACGCCGATCAGGATTGTGATAGCCCACGAAAAAACTCTCGAAAGTAAAAATTGACGGAATTTCAACAGCTACACTTCCTTACCTCACAAAAGTTGCAGGACTAAGTGAAAACAATTTGGAAAATTATACAGAAAGTATAAGAAAGAGGCGGGAACTACAAATACAGTTCGCCGCCTCCCTCCTAAATTTTCAAAACATGCAATTCAGAAATTTAGCAGCAGCTTATGCTTTTTTAAAAGCTATAGCGTCTAAATTTTAGGCAACAGGGGTGATATAGGGAGTGAAGAACTTGAACACACTCCACCACCACCAGGGGCCGTTGTAGGGATTCTCAGAGGTGGGATACCCAGTCCAGTAAGTCTCGTTGGTGGGGCACAGCTTGACGCCGGAGTGGAAGGGGATGAAGATCATTTCTTCGGTCATGAGCTTGATAAGCTTCATGTTGTCTTCCTTACACTTAGGATCGTCAGGAGACAGGGTAGCAATCTCATGGATAAGGTCGGTAGCTTCCTGGTTGTTCCAGCGGGTGCCCTGGCCGGAGCCGCGCTCGCCCATAGGAACAATCAGATCAGCATCCCAGCCGGAGAACTGAGAGTAGATGTCCTCGGTGATGCCGCCGGTGGGCCAGTAGGTAGCCATCTCATAAGCACCGGTGCTAGCATCGGTATCCCAGCTTGCGCCGGACTTGGACACCAGGTTGATGTTCAGGCCGAACTCAGTCCACTGGTTGAAGGCAGCTTCGCCGCCGCGCTTCTGCTGAGCCTCGTTGTCATCGTTCAGGTAGGTCAGCTCAATAACGAAGGGCTTGCCGTCAAAGTACCAGCCATCGTCCTTCTTCTCCAGGCCAGCCTTGGTCAGCAGCTTCTCAGCAGCCTCGGGATCATGCTTCCACCAGCCTACACCAAACAGGTCGCGGATGGTTTCGGGATCGTCGGGGATGTCATGGCCCTGCTGCCGCATGGTTTCAGCAATGCGGTTAGGCATGTCGGGATCGAAAGGCTCATAGGTCTTGCCGTTGCCGTCACCCAGGTCAAGGCGAAGCTCATCGGTGGCCCACTTAGCCAGATCATCATAGTAGTAGTCGTGCATAGCCAGGGTGCCGGTCAGCACGGAGAAGGCGGACATACGGCCCGTGCCCTGGAACACGTTCTGGGTGATCTTCTCGAAGTCGAGAGCCAGTGCCATGCCCCAGCGGAAGTCGGGGTTGTCATAGGGAGCGCCCTTGCCCATGGAGAAAGCGATGCCCTTGGAGCAGGGGTCATCAGAAGTGGCATAGGGCCAGTCAGGATACCAACCCTTGATCTTATCGTTCTGGGCGATCATGGCTTCCATCATTTCGGGAGTGCACTCGTTCATGATGTCAACTTCGTTGTTAACCATCATCATCTGCTTGGTGTTGGCATCGCCCAGCACCTTGAACAGAACGTACTTGGCAGCAGGCTCTTTGCCTTCAACTGCGCCAACGTCAGTGGCTTCCCAGTCTTCGCGGCGCTCGTACAGCACCCAGTTGCCCAGGGAGTCATAATCCTTCACAGTGTAGGGAGTGAGGGTGACAGGCTCCGGATCCTGGAACTGGCTGATGTCTTCCTGCTGCTCATAGATGTGCTTGGGCACAACGCGCAGGTCGTTGCCGTAAATGGTAACGCCAAACTTCAGAGCAAGGCGGGGGAACGGCTCGTTGGTGACAATCTTCACGGTGGTGGCGTCAACAGCTTCGATGGACTTGAAGATCTGCTGATAGTAGCCAGAGGTGGTGAGGCCGGGGTTATCCTTCATCTGGTTCATGGTGTAAACCACGTCGTCAGCGGTGAAGTCAACGCCGTCAGACCACTTGAGGCCTTCGCGGATGTGGAAGGTGTGCTCGGTGAAGTCCTCGTTGGACTCAGGGAAATCAGCAGCCAGGTCGCAGAACTGCTCGCCCTTGATGGTGTTCATTTCCCACAGGCTGGCCTTGATGAGCTGATGAATGCCGAAGCCAGTGGAGGTGCCCTGCATGAGGGTGTTGAACTGACCGGGAGTCTTAGAAGTGGACTGCACTTCTACGATCAGGGTCTCGTTACGGGGGGTGCCCACGTCGGTCATTTCACCGGAAGGGGCGGGGGTGTCAGCCTTGCTCTCTTCCTTGCTTTCAGCTTTGCTCTCGCCAGCGGAAGAAGCGGGTGTGTCGCCACCCGGTGTGGGTGTGCTGGCGCTGCTGTTGTCTCCGCCGCCGCATGCGCTAAGCATGCAGGTGAGAACCAAAGCCAGCGCCAGCAGAGCGGCTACTGTCCTTTTTTTCATTTGGTAATGCCTCCTTTTGAAATTGCGGCAGCTTGCGGCGGGCCGGCAGTTCTGGCTTTTCCGCGAAAACTTTATTAGGCTGGCAATTAAGGATGATATTTCTATGGAACCCATAGAAATACGCCAAAGGGGATCCCCTTTGCATTCTGCCTGCCGTTTCCGTTTTAAAGCCCTTTCCGATGCCCTCCCCCGGGCTGCCTCCTCTCGTCCGCCTTTCACGGCGGTGTGTAATGGTTGGGCCTGCGTCTAAGGCCGGCACAGGCCCAAAAGCGCGTGTATAACAGCATTTTACTCTCCAGAAGCAAAATCCGTCATACTTCACCAAAAACAGCCAAAGTGCACGCTGCTTTTTGTGCCAACATTATATCACGCTGGGAAAGCCCTTGTCAACATCTGTTCATGGAATTTTCACATACCCGTCACAGAGGAAAAACCTTCCCTTCACACAGGCCTACGCCTTCTGAAAATGGCTCTGCCATGCGGAAAACAGAAGGTTCCGCTTTAGAAGAACCCAGCTTTCCCAGCCTTTTTCCCTGCAAAATTGTTACAAAACTGTTATCAGATTTTGGCGCTGCTTCTGTTTAGATTCCACAACGAGCGTCCAGATGTCCGCTGCCAGCGGACATCCTGCTGTGAAATTTTCCCCCTCCGCCCCCTCAGCCTTGCAATCCCGCCTGAAATGGAGTACAATACGGGCATACCGTATTACATTAGGAAAAGGGGAAAGGGATATGATTCGTCACATTGTCATGTTCAAATTCAAGGATTCTGCCAACGGGAGATCCAAAGAGGAAAACCTGCGGGAAGCCAAGGCCCGTATGCTGGCCCTGGGAGAGGAGATTCCAGAGTTCACCCGCTTTACTGTAAGCTTCGGTGCGGAGGGGCAGGCGCCCGGGAATTATGACTATATATTAGTATCGGAATTTGACTCCCTGGAGCAGCTAACCGCTTACCAGAAGCATCCGGCCCACGTGGCCTTTGGGCAGTTTGTGAAGGAGCTGCGGGAGCCGGAGGGCCGGGCCTGCATCGACTACGAAGTATGACGGCCGGAGAGAGGATTTCCTGCCTGCTTAAGGCAGAAGGCACGCCCCGGATGAGAGACACCATGGGGGCCGTCCTGCTGCTGGCCTGGCCTGCCATTGTAGAGCAGCTTATGATTACCCTGGTGCAATATGTGGATACCGCCATGGTAGGCTCCCTTGGATCTGCCGCCACTGCCGCCGTAGGGCTTACCGCCAGCACCACCTGGCTGTTCGGCGGCATGTTTAATGCCGCTTCCATCGGTTTTTCCGTACAGGTGGCCCAGCACCTGGGAGCCGGCCGGGAAAAGAGCGCCCGGGATGTGGCCTGGCAGGCGCTGGGCTTTGTGGGGATTTTCGGCCTGCTTTTAGGCGGCGTTGCCGTTGCCCTGTCCTTCCCCCTGCCTGCCCTGCTGGGGGCGGAGGCTGCTGTACGGCCCCAGGCCTCGCTGTATTTCCGCATTATTGCCTGCGCCATGCCCTTCACCCTGGGGGCCAACATGTTCAGCGCCATTCTGCGCTGCGCCGGAGACACCAAAACCCCCATGGTGCTGAACCTGATGATAAACGTTTTAAATGTGGTGCTCAACTTCTGCTTGATTTATCCCGCCCGCACCCTCACACTGTTCGGCTTCAGTGTGCCTGTGTGGGGGGCTGGCTGGGGCGTGGCAGGGGCGGCCTTTGCCTCCGGGTGCTCCACCGCTGTTGTTTTCTTTCTATTTTTACTAGTCATGTTCCGCAGGCGATCCCCTGTGCAGTTAAAGTGGAAACAGCGCTGCGGCTTCCAGCGGGAATGCCTGCTGGCAGTTTGGCGGCTGGGGCTTCCCGCCGCTTTGGAACGGGCTACCCTCTGCGTGGCCCAGATTGTGATAACCGCTGTGATTACCGGCATCGGCACTGTGGCGGTGGCGGCAAACCACCTGGCGGTTACGGCGGAGTCTATCAGCTATCTGCCTGCCTCCGGCGTGGCAGTGGCAGGCACCACTTTGGTGGGCCAGACCATGGGCGCGGGCCGCAAGGATTTAGCCAGGCGCTTTGCCCGCATGGTTTCCTGGATGGGCATTGCCATCATGACTTTAGGCGGGGCCGTGCTCTTTGCCTTTGCCCCCCAGCTTATTATGATTTTCTCCAAGGATCCGGAGGTTATCTCCCTGGGCGCCCAGGTGCTGCGCATTGTGGCCTTTGCGGAGCCGCTTTTCGGCGCTTCCATTGTGGCTTCCGGCGCGCTGCGGGGCGCGGGGGACTCCAAAGGCCCCTTTTACATCAGCCTTGCCACCATGTGGGGCGTGCGCATCACCCTGTCCCTGCTGCTGGCGGGACAACTGGGGCTTGTAGGCGTGTGGCTTGCCATGGCGGCAGAGCTTTGCGCCCGGGGGCTTATCTTCATGGTACGGCTGTACCGGGGCAAATGGCTGGAGATTTCCCTTTTCAGGAGCTAAGATCTGGGGGCGCGGTCTTGCCTGCCGCAGGCAGACGCTCACCCCAAACCCCGCAAACCTTTTAAAAAAAGGTTTGATCCCAAAACTGGTTTATAGGAGGTGCGCCCTTGGAATATCATTTGGAACTGGGGCCATGGGGCCAGATTTTCCCTGTGCCCTGCGCCCTGGTGGACAGGCATTTAAAGCTTGCCGGGCGTGAGCAGCTTCAAGTGCTGCTGTGGGCCTTGCGCCATGCCGGGGAGGGCTTTTCCTCCCAGGGGTTGGCCCAGGCCTTGGATTTATCAGCGGAAAGCGCCCAGGAATCTTTGGAATACTGGGCGGACAGAGGGCTTCTGGCGGAAGCCTCCCCCGGGGAGCTGTGCCCTGTCCCCCAGCCGGAGGCCCCTGCCCCCTTTGCCCCCGCGCCGCCCCCGGCCCCGGCACAGCAGGCATCCCCGCCTGTACGCCAAATGCCCTTGCCTGCAGAACAGGCGCAAGCCCAGCCCGCGCCTGCCCTGCCTCCCAGGAAGCGCATGGTAAAGCCCGATACCGTGCAGCTTGCGGTGCGGCTGGAGGAATCGGAAGGGCTGCGGTTTCTTATGCAGGAGGCGGAAAACGTGCTGGGGAAAACCCTTTCCCCAGCTATGACCACCCTGCTGCTTACCATCACCGATGACTACGGCCTGCCTCCCGAGGTAAGCGTTATGCTGCTGCACTATGCCCAGGAGGTGGGGAAAACCGGTACGACTTATCTGGACTCTGTGGCTCGGGACTGGGCGGAAAGCGGGGTGTTCTCCTTAGAGGCTGCCGATGCCAAGCTGCAGGATTTAAGCCAGCGCCGCCTGGCCTGGAATAAAGTGGCGGGGGCGGCGGGCCTGCCCAAGCGCTCCCCCAGCAAAAAGGAAGAAGAAGCCGCCCTGCGCTGGGTGGAGCAGTGGGGCTTTTCCCAGGAAATGCTTTCCGCCGCCTATGAGCGCTGCGTGGACAACACGGGAAAATTCAGCGCCGCCTATATGGACAGGGTGCTGGAAAGCTGGCACACAGCCGGCGTGCGGAACCTGGAGGAGCTTTCTGCTCACGAGGAAAAGAAAAAAGCCGCCCGGCAGGCAGAAAAAACATCTCCCCGACCTTCAAAAGCCGGGGCTGAAGGCGAGAAAAGCTATGATATCGACGAGCTTGCCCGCATGAGCTTTTTCCACCTGCCAAAGGATTTGTAGCGGGCATGGCAAAAACCTGAACGGAGGGCGTTTATGGGATATGGACGAAAGATATATGACGAGGCCTGCAAGAAGCTGGAGCGCTCCCGGCGGGAGGCGGAAAGCGCGGCGGCCCGGAAGGCGGAGGATTTTTACCGCCTGTGCCCCAAAGCCCGGGAAATCAAGGCGCAAATGGGCGCAAATGCCTGCGGGGCCGCCAGGGCTGTCATACAGGGTGGCGACGTGCGCAAGGCCCTGGAAGGCCTGCGGGACAAAGGCCTTGCCCTGCAGCGGGAATATGAGCGCCTGCTTTCCTCTCACGGCCTTTCCCCTGCCGACCTGCAGCCCCCTTATGCCTGTCCCCGCTGCAAGGACACAGGCTTTGCGGACGGGCATATGTGCCAGTGCCTGAAGCAGATGCAGCGGGCCATGGCTTTTGAAGCCCTCAGCATGAACGCTCCTCTGGAGAAAAGCACCTTTGAGCGCTTTTCCCTGGACTACTATAAAAGCGATCCCCGGGCATTCCGGCAGATGGAAAACATCCTCACTGCCTGCAAGGACTATGCCGCCCGTTTCCGGAGCAACTCCTCCAGCCTTTTGTTCCGGGGGCCTACCGGCCTTGGCAAAACCCATCTTTCCCTGGCTATCGCGGGGAAGGCCATTGAAAAGGGATATGGGGTGGTGTATGGCTCTGCCCAAAGCTTTGCTGTGGCCCTGGAGCGGGAACGCTTTGACCGAGGCGGGCCGGACTCCCCCGGGGACACAAACTCCCAGCTTGTGTCCTGCGACCTGCTGATCCTGGACGATCTGGGCACGGAATTCCCCTCCCAGTATGTAAACGCGGCGTTGTATAACATTGTGAACACCAGAATGCTGGCAGGGAAGCCCACCATTATCAGCACGAACCTTTCCATGCAGGAGCTGGAGCAGCGCTACAGCCAGCGCTTTGCCTCCCGGCTGGCAGGGTATTACGGGATGCTGGAGTTTTTAGGTACGGACGTGCGCTTTCTCCGAGCGCAGCAGTATAGTTGACGGTGCATACCGATTTTCAAGCGCGTTTGCTATATCGCTGAGAACTGCAAATTCCTTTTTCTCTCCTCTACTTATTATGAGAACCCCCCTTGCCAGCAGGCAAGGGGGGGTCTCTGTAAAGTATGATGTGCAGCCATCAGGAGTTGGCCCCTTAACCCGCCGCTCTTTTCAAAAGCGCCTTACACCTTGCGCGCCGGGGCAAGCGGTTTTTTAATGATACATACCCCCATTTTCACGAACATCTCTTTCAAAAGGGGCAGCTTTGCCAAAGGGGCCATCCAGGGGCGAAGGGGCGCTTCCCGGTAATAGAATGGCACAACCCCCAGATTCCGGAGGATGCCCTGAAACTTTTTCAGGGTCATCTTGTTGATATACCCGAAATATTCCTCCCCGTTTTCTTTTTGGGAAATGCGCAGGGAGATCCGTTCTTTCTCGTCAGGCATTCCCTTCACCAGTTCTTTATAGGCGTTCACCAGCATCTTTTCCGTAAAAAACAGATGCACCCAAGGCATGTTTATCACATCGCTGAGGTGCGCCCCAGTGGGATGGAAATAGGGCGGGAAGTTGATATAAATGGCCCCCTGTGGGCTTATAAGCCGCAAAGCCTCCTGTAAGGTGCGCTCCGGGTCGGACACATGCTCCATAAAGTCATTCATGATAATCGTGTCAAAGGAGCCGTCTGCAAAGGGCAGGCTGAAAGCGGAGGCCCTAATAAAGGTGAACCTGTCCTTATAGCCCAATTGTTCCGCCAGGGCATTTGCCTCCTCCTCATAGTGCTCCACCACGTCCACCCCTGTGACGTGCTTTGCGCCCAGGGAACAATAATAAAGGCTTTTCCCTGCCGCGCCGCAGCCCATGTCCAGCACCAGCTTGTCCCGGAACATTTCCTCCGCTGTGCAGGCCTCCAGGAAAAATTTTATGGTGTCCCCGCCCTTGCGGTACTGCCACTGGGCATAGGTTTCCCGGCCCTCGTTCTGCAGGTTGAAGGGATGGGGCACCTGGGGGAATATTTTATTGGTAAGCTTGATGATCCGTGTGGCAATGCGCATAGCCTGCTCCTCCTGTCTGCGGCGCTCTCCTGTTCCAGTCTTTACCTTCAGAGGGGGGATTATGCCGTTCCCTTACTGGAACGGCATAAAAGAGGGATCCCTCTTTTGGTATCAGGGCTATTTTACCATTTTTCTCCCGCCTTGTCAAAACAGGCGCTGCTGCTTCTCCCGTTGATCGATAATCTCCCCCGCCGCTTTCTCCAAATCAGGGAGGAAGGCGGCAAGGTTTTGCAGGCGGGAAGCGATATCTTCTTCCCGGGAAATGCCCAGATCCGCCAAAAAAGCCTGGAAGGCCGGCAGGCGCTCCCCGCTTAGGGCAGGGTTGTCCATGTCTAGGATGATGTGGCAGCGGGCAAAGGTGGCAAGCATCCAGAACACCGCGTCTTCCGGATATTCTGTGTCCAGCAGCTCCCGGCTGCCGCCAATAGCCACAGCCGCGCCCTCCTGGGAGATATCCTGGCGGAAGGGGCAGCCTGCCGAGGGGCCTGTGGAGGCGCAGGCCAGGGAGAAGGTTTTTTCCAGCCCGTCCATATGTGCCAGGAGGCGCTCTTTGCCCAAAGGCTCCGGCACCAGCAGGGACAGCAGCCTGGGATAAAAGCCCTCCATGCCATAGGCTTTCAGCACCTGCCGGGCAGCGGGATACCGTTTGCGCACTGTGCAGTTTTCCAGGTTTGCCAGCAGGATGGGGAAACAGGCGATGGCTGTGGTGAAGGCCCAGCCGTTTGCCTTCTGGGCAAAGGACATGCCTTCCGGGCAGTATCCCGCCACAGCCTCCCGGATGCGTTTGTAAAAGCTTTCGCAGCGGGCCTCAACCCATTCCCTTTTGGCATACGCCTCCCGCACCTGCTGGTGCAGGGCAGAGAGGGTTCCCTGGGGATCGTACAGGATTTCCCCGGCCTGGAGGGCATAGGCCAGATAGTGGGTGGAGAGCACATGGGGCAAATCCTGAAACTCTGTTTCCTCTATGGAGGAAACTTCCAGCAGCACGCCCTGCTCCCGCAGCTTCCCAAGCTTTGGGGGGCAGGCGCCTGCCTGCCAGACCAGCATTATATCCACGTCCGAGCTTTCGGGCCACTGGGCATCCTCCGCTGCCGCGAGATAAGAGCCGGAGACATAGGCGCCCGCAAGCCCTGGGGAATTTTCCCAGTATTTCTCCAGCCAGTTTTGGGCCGCTTTCTTAACGTAACTTTTTTTCACACGGATCCCCCTTTTGTTTTCAGTGAATTTTTGTTATACTATAAGAAACGGCGGTTTTCCCCGCCTTTATCTCTCTGCTACTAATTTTAGTATAACATATCAAAGCCTTTGGCGGGAAGCGGTTTTTTGAAATCAGGAAGGAAGATGCTTTATGGTGCAGCCCCGGGCGCTGTCTATTATAAATGAGGTTCGCAAGGCCATTGTGGGAAAGGATACCATTATCTGCAAGGTGCTTATGGCCATGCTGGCAAAGGGCCACATCCTCTTAGAGGACAATCCCGGCGTGGGCAAGACCACCCTGGCCCTCGCTTTTTCCAAGGCCATGGGCCTTTCCTACACCCGGGTGCAGTTTACCCCGGAGGTGATGCCCACAGACGTGGTGGGCTATTCTGTTTTGAACAGCGCCACGGGGGAGCTGGAATACAGGCCCGGGGCGGTGATGGCAAACCTGTTTCTGGCGGATGAAATCAACCGCACCAGTGCCAAAACCCAAAGCGCCCTGCTGGAAGCTATGGAGGAGGGGCAGGTGACAGTGGACGGGGTTACCCGAAAGCTCCCCCAGCCTTATACAGTCATTGCCACCCAAAATCCCCTGGGTTCGGCGGGCACCCAGCCTTTGCCAGAGTCCCAGCTTGACCGCTTCATGCTGCGGCTGTCCATCGGCTATCCCACCCCGGATCAGGAAATCCAGATATTGAAGCAGACCGAGGGCCAGCGCCCGGTAGACTGCCTGCACCGCACTTCCTCCCTGGAAGATCTCCGGAAGATGCAGGAGGAGGCGGCCCAAGTGCATGTGGCAGACGATCTGTACCGCTATGTGCAGAAGCTGTGTACCGCCACCCGGGAGCACCGGCTGGTGCGGCTGGGGGCAAGCCCCCGGGCAGGAGGGGCCTTGGTGCGGGCGTGCCGGGCAAGCGCCTGGATGGCTGGCAGGGACTACGTAATCCCAGCCGACGTGGGCCTGCTCTTTTACAACGTGATGGAGCACCGCCTGGTGCTGGATCCCCAGGCAAGGCTTAATGACCGGGACGCGCACAGCGTGCTGGAGGAGCTCTTCCACGATGTGCCCGCCCCCAAGCTTATCGGATAGGGGGCGCTTTATGCTGATAAACCGGCTAAGCTACCTTATGATCCTTCTGGGCACCGGGCTGTTTTTCATCTGCTTTGACGGGTATATCTCCTACTATGTCTTTCTCTTATCCCTGGCCCTGCCCCTCTGCTCCCTGGTTATCTCCCTGCCAGGGATGCTCACTATGCGGGTGCGGCTTTTCCTCCAGGAGGACGGCTCTATAGCCCGGGCGCGCAAGGGCCAAAGCGTGCCCCTGCGCATAGAGGCGCGATCTCCCTGGCCCCTGCCCAGCGGACAGGTGCGTATGCGGCTGACTGTGGAAAATTCCCTTACAGGCGGGACGCGGCAGGAACACCTTATCCTTACGGTGGGCGGCAGGCCCCTGCTGCTGGAACACGCCCTGCACTCCGCCGCCTGCGGCCTTGTCACCTGCACCATCAGCAAGGTGTCTGCCTGCGACCTGCTGGGGCTTTTTGCCCTGCCCATCTCCCTGCGGGGGAAAAACCGGTGCTCTGCCTTTTTCTTCCCCCTGGTGTACAGCCCCGCCCTTTCCGTCCAGCCCAGCCGCAGCCCGGACAGCGACGGGGATCGATACTCCCAGACAAAGCCCGGGGACGATCTCACCGAGCTTTTCGGCCTGCGGGAATACCGCCAGGGGGACAGGCTTTCCCGGGTTCACTGGAAGCTGTCCCAAAAAACCGGGCGGATGCTGGTGAAGGAGCCAAGCCTGCCTTTGGCAGACTGCCTGCTTTTCCTGCTGGATTTAAACGGCGCCGGGTCTGAAACGGACTTGCTGCTGGACGTGTTTGCCACCCTGTCCTCTTTTCTTTTGCAGCAGGAGGCGGCCCACCGGGTAGGCTACCGGGAGGGGCAGTCCCTGGCCCTTCTGGAGCTGTGTGAGCCGGAGGATGCCCGGCCCGCGTTGGAGGCTGTGCTCAGCGCCGGGGGGCGGGCGTCCCTGCCGCCCCTGCGGCGGGAGGATTTGCCCCGGGGGGTATCCCATGTGCTGTACCTGTGCTGCACCCCGGATACAGAACGTGTCCGCTTCCTCCGGGATCTCTACCCCGCCGCCCGGTTCACAGGCTTCTGTACCGGTATAGATCCGGCGGAAGCCACTCCGGACTTTATCCCTGTCCTGCCGGGGCAGGTGCCGGAAACCCTTAACGGCATGGTGCTGTAGCTAAGAACCTGTATTCACAACCTGTAACTGTCATCTGAGCGGCCTTTTTGAAGCCACTCTGTGTTAAATTTTCTTGCCAGGCGACAGCCTGCCTGCGAACATTTGCCTTGATTGGCTCCAAAAATTCTCGCTCATCTGGCAATTTCGATTATGAATACAGGTTCTAAAAATGAAGCAAGGAGGGTGAAACATGGCGAAAAAAAACGGAGAGAAGCCCCGGGAGGCCCTGGAACAGGATCTGCTTTTAGACAAACCCCGCCTGCAGCTTCCCCGCTCCAACCCGGTTTTCGAGATATTCTTTTACACCCTCCTGGCTTTGCTGGGAGGCTTTGGGGCTTTGTGCTGCTTTTCCACTGCCTTTCACCTGCCCGTCTATCCTGCTCCCCTGCTGGCGGCAGGCACGCTGTGCGCCGTCCTGGGCGTTATGCAGTCCCTGCTGCCCCGGGGGCGGGCTGTGGTGTTTGCCGGGGGCATCCTTCTTTGGGGCGGCGCAATCCTGTACTTCTCTAAAGAGGCTGCCGAGGGTGCGGGCCGGGTTTTAAACCTTATCCTCCAGGCCTACAGCGAAAAGCTCCAGTTCCCCCTGCGGCAGTTTGCTGTGCCGGAAGCAGGGCAGGAACAGGTTTTTTATACTGCCACTGTTTTTACCGCCATGCTGCTGCCCCCCTTCTTCTGGGCCTTGGCCTGGACCCTTGTGCGGCGGAAAAACGGCCTGGGGGCCTTCAGCCTGACAGGGGCTGTGCTCTCCCTTTCCATGGCCCTTTCCATCCTTCCTGCTTTCTGGGCGCTGTGCATGCTGCTTTTGTTCTGGTGCGTGCTGCTGCTCAGCGCTACGGTGCTGGGCAGGCGGCACAGGCTTTTAGACGAGCAGAAGCGCTTCCTGGTTTCCGGGGCGGCTGTGCGCCCGGTGCTGCTGGTGCTGCTGCCCATCACTGCGCTGTGTATGCTGGGGGTATATCTGCTTTTCCCCCAGGAGGATTACGCCCGGCCCCGGTTTGTAAACGATCTGCGCTCCGGCATGGCAAACGGCTTTGGCCTGGAAGCAGTTCTGCAGGGCGGGCAGGGCGCCAACAACAACCGGGTGGCCCTGGACAACCTGCGGGAGCGGGGATATTCAGGGAAAACCGCCCTGCGGGTAAAGTATGACTGGGAAAACGGCGGCGCGGGCCTGCGGGAGGATCAGCAAAAAGGCTACCTCAAAAGCTTTGCAGGCAGCGTGTATACCGGGCATAGCTGGGAGAAGCTTGCCCCGGAGGACATGGCTGCCCTGGAATCTTTCGCCGCCCCCGGGCAGGCCCAGACCATGGAAGCCGCCTTTCAGGCATATCTGCCTGTTTCCTCCTATCCCCTGGAATATGATTACACCCTTTCCGTAGAAAGCGTAAGCGCAAACCCCCGGTGTATCTTCTCCCCTTACGGCCTGTCCTCTGACGAAGAGGATTTATCTTCTTTCCGGGCTGTGTTTGAGGGGGACGGTTTTCTGCGCTCTGAAAACCTGTTTTCCGGCACCCCTGCCTATACCCTGGAGGGCGTAAGCCTGCCCAGCCAGCACCTGAGCTATGGCCTGCGGCTGGCAGAGCACTGGGAAGAAAAGCTGATTGACCATAAGGATGAAGCTTATGAACGGGCCTTTTTCGCGGATCAGCGCAACCAGGATGCCTATGGCAATACCGTAAACAGGGAGGGCCTGCTGTTACAGCTTGCAGGAGGCGATTTGGACAGGGCAACCCAGCGGCTGTTCCAGCCCCTCCAGATAAAAGCCCCGGACTGGGCCAAAGCGCCCTTATCCCTGGAAGGGCAGGGCTTGGTAGACTTCACAGAACAATACAGCCAGTTTGTCTATGAAAAATACCTCCAGCTTCCCGATGGGTGCCGCCCCTTTTTAAGCAGGTTCCGCCAGTCCCATGGCCTTACCTCCCCTCAGGAGGCAGGACAGGACTTGGCAGAATATGCCTACGATTTTTTCCTGGCCCAATTACAGCAGGTGCTGGCGGAAGGGTATACCTATACTTTAAAGCCCCCTGTGATGCCGGAAGGACAGGACTTTGCGGAGTTCTTTTTAAGCGAATCCAAAACAGGCTACTGCGTACATTTTGCCACCGCCGCTGTAGCCCTGTGCCGCTCTGCCGGCATACCCGCCCGGTATGCCGAGGGATATGCCGTCCCCTCCGGCTACAACGGCACCTGGGTGGACGTGCCCGACAAGAACGCACATGCCTGGCTGGAGGTCTACTACAGCGGGATGGGCTGGGTGCCAATAGAGGTCACCCCTGTTTCCCTGGAAGCCCCTGCCACCTACTATAACGCCCAGGCTCCCTCTGCCGGCACAGTGCCCGGGGAAGTTCTGGAGGGAGAGGAGCTGCCGGAAATCAGCGCAAGCCCTTCCCCCACCCCCACGCCTGCGCCCACTGCCTCCCCCTCCGCAGCGCCCTCTCCCAGCGCTGGGCCTGGAGTGAACAGCGGCCCGGCAGAGGAGGAAGAAGAGCCTTTCCCTTCTGTGCTTGCGCTGGTTTTAGGCATTGCCGGGCTTTTGGCCCTTTCCCCTGCAGTCCTGTGGGGCAACCGGTTCCTTCACAGGCACTGGCGGAAAAAGGCCTTCTCCCAGCGGGACAGAAGCAAGGCCGCCCTGGCCCTTTATGCCCACCTGTTAAGGCTTCACGCACTGGAGGCCTCCCTGTATTACGGGGAGCGCAAGCCTCCCCCCCACTGGGAGGAAACAGCCTTGAAAGCCAGGTTCGGGCGGGAGATGCTTTCTTTGGAGGAGCTGCAGGTTCTGGCAGCGGACGCGGCAAACCTGGAGGCCGCCTTAAAAGAAGAATTGTCCGGCGACCGCCGTTTCTATTGGCAATATGTCCGGGGCCTGCTGTGAGGAACTGCTACGCAACGGCCTATAGGCCGCGAGACGCTGTCTCGCGCTCTGCAACCCCTTTTAAAAAAGGGGTTGACCCTAAAACCATTTTTAATATAATTTTTGTATGCCCACAGCGGCAAAGCTGTTTTATTTAATATACACAAGGAGGTAAAACGGTATGAAAAAAGTGAAGCTTGGCATTATCGGCGTGGGGAACATCGGCACTACCCATGTGAAAAACATCACAGAGGGGCGGTGCCCGGAGCTGGAAATCACCGCAGTGGCAGACCGCAGGGAGGAGCGCCGGGAATGGGCCAGAGGCGTCCTGCCCGCCAGCGCCGCCGTGTTCGAGGAGGGCGAGGCCCTGCTGCAAAGCGGCCTGTGCGAGGCTGTGCTTATCGCTGTCCCCCACTACCAGCATCCGGTGCTGGCCCAAGCGGCCTTCCGGCAGGGCCTGCATGTCATGTGCGAAAAGCCTGCCGGGGTGTACACCAAGGCTGTGGCGGAGATGAACGAAGCCGCGGAAAAGAGCGGCCTTACCTTTGGCATGATGTTCAACCAGCGCACCAACTGCCTGTACCGGAAGATGCGGGAAATGGTGCAGGGGGGCGAACTGGGGGATCTGAAACGGGTGAACTGGATTATCACCGACTGGTACCGCACCCAGATCTATTACGACTCCGGGGACTGGCGGGCCACCTGGGCCGGGGAAGGCGGCGGCGTGCTCTTAAACCAGTGCCCCCACCAGCTAGACTTGCTCCAGTGGATCTGCGGCCTGCCTGTGAAGGTGCAGGCTTTCTGCCACGAGGGCAAGTGGCACGACATTGAGGTGGAGGACGATGTGACAGCCTACCTGGAGTTTGCAAACGGCGCTACAGGCGTGTTTGTCACCACCACCGGAGACGCGCCGGGCACCAACCGCTTTGAAGTGACGGGCACAAAAGGCAAGCTGGTGTGCGAAAATGACACACTCTCCTTCTGGAAGCTGCAGGAGGATGAGCGGGAGTTCTGCCGCAGCGCCAAAGAAGGCTTCCAGAAGCCTCCCTGCGAAATGGTGCCTGTGGAGACGGACGGGGAGAATCCCCAGCACGCCGGGGTGCTCAACGCCTTTGCCGCCCGCATCCTCCGGGGCGAACCTTTGGTGGCGGAGGGCAAGGAGGGCATCCGGGGCCTGACCCTTTCCAACGCCATGCACCTGTCCTCCTGGCTGGAGAAGCCTGTGGAAATTCCCTTTGACGAAGAGCTGTTCCTCCAGGAACTGAACAAACGCCGGGCCAGTTCCCGGCGCAAGGAGGGCGGAAACATCACCTTCTCTACAGAGGGAAGTTACTAAACCTTTGCTAAAATCACTAAAATTTAAATTTGCACTGGTTTTTTTCCCGGTACTATGCTATAATAAATTCACATAATATTCTTGCAGGCAGGGGAAATGCCCCGCGCATCCCCCTGCCCGCGTATTTTTTAAAGGCCGGGCTTTCTGTTTTCGGCCGGGAAAGGCTTGATACCTCATGAAACTGATTTTAGCAATTGTGAGCAATGACGACAGCGGCGCCGTGTCCTCCGCTCTCACCCGGGGCGGGTATTCTGTGACAAAGCTTGCCACCACCGGCGGTTTTTTGATGGCGGGCAACACCACCTTTATCTCCGGCGTGGAGGATGACAAGGTGGATGACGTTATCGGCATCATTTCCAAATACAGCAGCCGCCGCACCCAGATTGTCCCCAGCACCTCTACCATGGAGGTGGGTATGTATTCCTCCTTCCCGGTGGAGGTTACAGTGGGAGGCTCCACCATCTTCGTGCTGAACGTAGACCGCTTCGAAAAGGTATAAGAGCCTGTGGATTTTACAGGCTTTCTGGGGAACCCCGGTGTGAAAAGCGCTTTGTCCGACGCTTTTTCCGCCGGGCGTTTTCCTCATGCTCTTATCTTGCAGGGGGAGCCGGGCACCGGGCGGCGCACTCTGGCAAGGCTTATAGCCCAGGCCCTGGTGTGCCGCAGGCGGGGCAAGGCCCCCTGCGGGGAATGCCCCGCCTGCCTGCGGGCCAAGGCAGGCTCCCACCCGGACATCCGCATGGTGGAGGGCAAGGGGGACAGCGGAAGCATTTCCGTAGAGCAGATACAGGAAATGGCTGCGGATGCCCAGCGGATGCCCGACGAGGCAGACTATTCGGTATACATCCTGGTTTTCGGGGAATATATTCTGGACGCGCCCCAGAACAAGCTTTTAAAGCTTTTGGAGGAGCCGCCTGCCGGGGCTGTGTTCCTGCTGGTATGCCGCTCTGCCCGGGCGCTGCTGCCCACCATCCGATCCCGGGCGCAGGTTTTCCAGCTTATGCCGCCCAGCGAGGAAGAAGCCGCCCAGTGGCTGGAAGCCAGCAGGGACATAAGCCCCGGGGAGGCCCGCAGGCTTGCCTCCCTCTGCGGGGGGAATCTGGGCCTGATGCAGGGGGAGCTGGAAAGCGGCACAGCCAAAGAAGCCATGGAGGCTGCCGCTGCCATGGCCCTGGCGTTGCCGGGCCGGGGCGCCCACAATCTGCTCTGCGCCGCCGCCCCCCTTTTAAAAGACAGGGCGCTGTGCAGGCAGGCCCTTGTCCGGCTGGGGCTGATTTTCCGGGACGCCTGTATGCTGCGCTGCGGGGGCAAAACCTTGCTGGGAGGCGCGCCGGAGGCTGCCGACAAGCTGGCGGATCTGCCCCTAAAGCAGCTTGTGCGCCTGCCGGAGCTGGCAGAGGAAGCCCGGCAGAACCTGGAGCGGAACGCCAATACCAGCCTGCTGGTTACCCAGCTTTGCGCGGGCTTGCGGGAAGCCATCGGAAGGACATGAGAAAAGGCGGAAGGGAAAATCCCTTCCGCCTTCGCCTTTTCCTTTTTATCGCCCCTTTGTCTGTACGGTGGCGCTGCACACCGCCCCGGCCTTTGCCGCCGCCAGAAGCTGCTCATAGCTGCGGCCCTTGCCTGTTTCCTCCACGCCGGCAGGCAGGAACTTTTCAAAAATGCACAGGTTTCCCAAAGCCTTAGCCTTTTTATAGTCCTGCTCGGTGCGCAGCGTCCAGCTTACCTCCTGCATCCCGAACAGCCTGCGCACCACAGCCAGGGACAGGATGCCCCGGTATTTAAAATTGTACGCCTCAAAGTGGGGGCGGTTGTACCAGTTTGTCATCAGGTTCCGGGCAAAGAAAGCCCCGCTGGCGGAAAGGCCCTCATCCCCGGCCTTCATCCTGTCCATAAGCTGGCCCCGCACCAGCTCCGGGTGGTGGTCTTTAAACCACCGGACAATCCGGGGGTCAAAGGATTCCACGCAATACAGCCCTTTATACGCCTTTAGCTGCTCCATTGTCAGGGCACACAGCTCATTGGGGTCGTTATAGCCCTTCAGCTCAATAATCAAAGGCGTTTTGCCTCCCACAACCTCCAGCACCTCGGAGAACAGGGGCACCTTTTCCTCTGTGCCGAAAAGCTTATAGCCCCGCAGCTCCTCCAGCGTCATGCTGGAAATGATTTTGTCCACGCCGCAGCTTCTCTTGATGGAGTTGTCGTGGTGCACCACTATCTGCTTGTCTTTTGTAAGCTGCAGGTCAAATTCCATGCCAAAGCCCCCCAGCACTGCCAGGGAAAAAGCGGTGCAGGAATTTTCCGGCACCTTGTTTTCTATGTTGTGCAGGCCCCGGTGGGCATAATCATATTTTTGGAACTCCCGGAAGTCCGCCTTTTTCCCGGAAGGCGCAATGGCCCACAGCCATGCCCCTGCTGTTGCCAACAAAATAAGGACTGCCGCTGCAATTACAACGGCTAAAATGATTCCCGAACCCATACCAAAAACCTCCGGTGTTTTCTCTATTTTTTTTATATTTTGCCCAAACAAGGCTTGCGGCTCCCTGTGCTATAAGCTATAATAACAGTAGCGGGCCAGCTACTATACTATACCGCATCTGGAACCTTTTTTCAACCGCTTTCGCAATGCGCGGGCAAATTAGTTTTTGGAGGGAGCCTTTTTACAAAAAGGCTTCCGGGGTTTGGGGTGAGCGTCTGCCATGTGGCCAAACGTTCGCGCTCCACGCGAGCGTTTACAATCTGCGAACCGACCGAATCGGCAGATGAGAAGAGCCCCAAAGCAAAAGAAGGGAGCCGCCTATGAAATTTACAAAAGGCTACTGGCTGAACCTGCCCGGCGTGGAAAACGCCGACTGCGTGCAGATACGGCAGGTGAAAATCAGCGAAAAAGAAGTGTACCTCTATGCCGTGCCTTATGCCCAGGATCAGCGGGCCATGGGCGGCCCTGTGCTGGAGCTGTTTATCTCCTCGCCTGGAAAGGACATCCTGCGGGTGCAGGCATACCACTTTATAGGCAGCGCCAAAAAGGAGCCGCAGTTTGAGCTGGCCATGGAGGATCTGCCCCTGGACGTGGAGGAAACCAGAAAGGGGCTTATCATCCAAAGCGGCAAAACAAAGCTGACGATCACCTTAAACCCGGCCTCCTTTACCTTCTCTTATGACGGGCGGCTTCTCACCAAAATTGGCGACCGCTTCGGCCACGCCATGATAAGCACCATGAAAACCCCGGAAGGGCCTTTCATGCGGGTGCAGTTCGACCTGTGCGTGGGCGAGCGCATTTACGGCCTGGGGGAACGGTTCACGCCCTTTGTGAAAAACGGGCAGGTGGTGGACATGTGGAACGAGGACGGCGGCACCTCCTCGGAAATTGCCTATAAAAACATTCCCTTCTATATGAGCAACAACGGCTATGGGGTACTGGTAAATTCCAGTGGAAAGGTGTCTTACGAAGTGTGCTCTGAGGCTGTTACCCGGATGCAGTTTTCTGTGCCCGGGGAAAAAATCGACTTCATGTTAATAGGCGGCAGGGAAGGCAAGGAAGTCCTGCAAAACTATACGGCCCTTACCGGCAGGCCCGCCCTGCCTCCCGCCTGGAGCTTCGGCCTGTGGCTGACCACCTCTTTTACCACCAGCTATGACGAAAAGACGGTGCGCAGCTTTGTGGACGGCATGGCAGAGCGGAGAATCCCTTTGCATGTATTCCACTTTGACTGCTACTGGATGAAAGAAAACGAATGGTGCAATTTCCAGTGGGATGAGTCCATGTTTGATGACGCCCCTGCCATGCTCCGCCGGATGAAGGAAGAGCGCGCTTTAAAAATCTGCGTGTGGATAAACCCCTACATCGGGCAGAAATCCCCCCTGTTCAGGGAGGCCATGGAAAAGGGGTATCTCCTCAAGCGGCCTAATGGCGACGTTTGGCAGTGGGATTTATGGCAGGCAGGCATGGGGCTGGTGGATTTCACCAATCCCGGCGCCTGGAAATGGTATCAGGACAAGCTGCGGGCGCTGCTCCAGATGGGTGTGGACTGCTTTAAAACAGACTTTGGGGAGCGAATCCCCACAGATGTGGCGTACTTTGACGGCAGCGATCCGGAGCTGATGCACAACTATTATACATACCTGTATAACAAATGCGTTTTTGAACTGCTGGAAGAATACAAGGGAAAAGGCCAGGCCTGTGTGTTTGCCCGCAGCGCCACTGTGGGCGGGCAGAGGTTCCCTGTACACTGGGGCGGAGACTGCACCTCCAATTACCTTTCCATGTGGGAATCCCTCCGGGCAGGGCTTTCCCTGTGCATGTCCGGCTTCGGCTTCTGGAGCCATGACATCAGCGGCTTTGAAGGTACAGCCCCAGACGGGGTTTACAAGCGCTGGGCCGCCTTCGGGCTTTTGTCCACCCATTCCCGGCTTCATGGCAGCCAGTCCTACCGGGTGCCATGGCTCTTTGGGGAGGAGGCTGTGGACGTGGTGCGCAAGTTTACCAACCTGAAATGCACCCTGATGCCCTATCTCTATTCCAACGCCGTCTATACCCATAAAACCGGCATTCCCTCCATGCGTGCCATGACCCTGGAATTCCCGGCGGATATTCCCTGCTATGATTTAGACCGCCAGTACATGCTGGGGGAAAGCCTGCTGGTGGCCCCGGTGTTCACCGATTCCGGCGACGTGAACTACTATCTGCCGGAGGGCCTGTGGACAAACCTGCTGGACAACCGCACTATAGAAGGGGGCCGCTGGATCCATGAAATACACAGCTTCATGAGCCTGCCCCTGATGGTGCGGGAAAACACCCTGCTGCCTATAGGCGGGGACGATGAACATGTAGAATACGACTACGGCAAGAACTTGACCCTGCACCTGTTCCACCTTACAGGCACTGCCAGCACCAGCGTGAAGGATATGTACGGCAAGGACATGCTGGACGCCCAGGCTGTTAACAAAAACGACCAGGTCACTGTCAGCTTCCAGGGCCGGGCGGAGAACCTTTCCCTGCTGCTGCGAGGCGTGGATCATGTAGAGAATTTGACAGGCGCCAGGGCCGAGGCTACAGAATGGGGCCTGCTGCTGCATGTCAATCCGGAGCTTCCTGATGTGTGCTTCACGTTTATCCAGTAAGCAGGCCACAAAAATGGTGGAAAAAAACAGGGCAGATAACGCTGCCCTGCGCCCCACCGCCTATTGAACTTTTTTAGCCTTTTTGCAAGATGCCCTAGAGTCTGTTTTAAAACCAGAGAAATGCCAGTATTTTTGTTCAGGGCAGGCGGTTTCAAGGCAAAAACCGCAAGAAATACTTTCGTATTTCGAGGATTTTTAACACAGAAACCGTTTGTTACTGGACAAAAAGACGGTTTTTCGGAGTTTTAAGACAGACTCTAATACCCATGCGGCAAAAGGGCCTGGATACACGCCAGGCCCTTTTTACTATTCCGTTTCGCCGGATTGGTCAGGACTTATCCTTGGGCTTTGCCACCAGCGCCGCCAGATAGCCGAAGAATACGGCAGCGGCTGTTCCAGCCGCCCCGGCGGTCAGGCCGCCTGTGAACGCTCCCAGCAGCCCCTTCTCCTGCACAGCCTCCCGGACACCCTCAGACAAGGCCCAGCCAAAGCCGCACAGGGGCACTGTAGCCCCGCAGCCCGCATAGTCCACAATGGAGCCATATATGCCCAAGGCACCCAGCAGCACCCCCGCCGTGACAAACATCACCATAATCCTGGCCGGGGTCAGCTTGGTCAGGTCAATGAGAAGCTGGCCTATCACACAGATAAGCCCGCCCACCCAGAATGCGTTTATATATTCCACACTTGTCCCCTCTTCCTTTTTGGTCGGTTCTGTCTCTAGTCTTTTCCAAAAAGGGGTTCGCTATGCGCTGCCGGAATTATTTGTCTTTGGAAACGTGCTGCTATCTGGTCTATCCAAGTACCTCATAATAAAAAAGGAGAAGCATCTCCAAAAACTTGAAAATGCCCCCTCTGTAAGATGGATAAAAAGTTGTTTTACTGCAGGCAAAAATTCGCGCACTCAGCAATACCAAGTATGCGAACCGGATGCAGCGTTATCCTGCTGGAGCGGACAACGAGGCTCGAACTCGCTACCTCCACCTTGGCAAGGTGGCGCTCTACCAGATGAGCTACGCCCGCACTTGTTTTTACAACGTTATTTATTATACGCCAAAATGTGTCAGTTGTCAAGCTGTTTTTTCCCTGACTGTAAAATCCCCACGCCTGGCCCAAATGTCAAGAGGTTTTTAGAAAAAAGTTTGAGAAGCAGCAAGGTTTGTACGGAGGCGGTGCTGCATTGGTTCGGCGTACAGCAAACAAACCGGAAAAGCCTCTGCTTTTTCGGCTGGCCC